>RFSG01000005.1 GCA_009924095.1 Sphingobacteriia bacterium | reverse complement strand
TGGCAATGTTATTATAAAATCTGATTTTTTCATATATTGATGGAAATTATTGGAAAATTAAAAATATTGAACAATAAATTAACTAAATATTCAAATTCAAGAATACTGGTTAACAATAGGCGACAGAATAGAGAAACAACTAAAGTTATCCTACTTACTATCCAAAAGAATTAAGTAAATATTAGACAATTAATAATTCTCATACTTTATTCCCTGATTTCTATTACTTCTAGGTAACTTGCACCATGAATTTTCTTTCTGCTGAAAACTTAAGCAAACGCCTAGGAGATAGAGTGTTATTTACTCAATTAAATTTAGGAATTGCCAAAGGGGAAAAAAAAGCACTCGTTGCTAAAAATGGAACAGGCAAAACCACTTTATTAAAAATATTAGCCGGAAAGGAAACTTCCGATACTGGACAAGTAGTCACCCGCCGGGGAATTAGAATTGGATATCTTGCCCAAGACCCTGTGTTTGATTCCTCCAAAGGAATTCTTGAAAATTTATTGGCCGGCGAAGCACCCGCCATTCAGGCAGTAAGGGTTTATGAGGAATGTCTTCAAGCCCATAATCATGACCCCAATAATCTTAAGCATATTGAGGCATTATCAGAGGCAGGAATGAAATTGGATCAATATAATGCCTGGGATATTGAAACCAAACTTCATCAACTATTAGAGCGATTTAAATTAGATCCTTCTATCTTAAATACTGCTACTTTATCTGGTGGACAAAAAAAACGTTTGGCATTAGTACAATTAATGGTAGATGAACCGGACTTGATGATTTTAGATGAGCCTACCAATCACTTAGATATTGAAATGTGTGAATGGCTTGAAGAATGGTTATCACAATCGCATAGAACCGTTATTCTAGTAACCCATGATCGTTATTTTCTGGAAGGAGTTTGCGATACCATTTTAGAAATGGAAGACGGGCAATTATATAGTTATTCCGGTAATTATAGCTATTTCCTGGAAATGAAAGCAGCCCGGGAATTGCAACAACAATCTGAAATTGATAAAGCTAAAAATCAATACCGAAAAGAATTAGAGTGGATCCGAAGAATGCCCAAAGCCAGAACCACTAAATCTAAAGCCAGGATTGATGCTTTTCAAGGAATTGAAGAAAAAGCCCTTACGCAAAAAAATGATTCCCGCTTAGAATTAGGAATGAAAATGACAAGGCTTGGAAATAAAATCTTAAGTCTAGATCATGTTTCCTTAACGCTGGGGGAAAAGAAATTAATCCATGATTTTAGTTATACCTTCCGTAAAGGGGAACGGACTGGAATAATTGGGCCCAATGGAATTGGTAAATCCACGTTTTTAAATTTAATTCAAGGAATTCTTACTCCGGATGAAGGCGTAATTGAAACCGGAGAAACTTTGGTTTTTGGGTATTATCATCAATCCGGAATACAATTACAAGAGGATAAAAGAGTAATTGATGTTATTACCGATATTGCAGAATATATAGAATTATCAGATGGCTCGAAATTAGGTGCTCAGCAATTATTAAATAAATTTTTATTTACCCGGGATATGCCTTTTTCTCCCGTTTCGCGATTAAGCGGAGGGGAAAGAAGGAGATTATTTTTATTAACCTTAATTATTAGAAACCCTAATTTTTTAATTTTAGATGAGCCTACAAATGATTTAGATTTATCTACTATTCAGGTATTGGAAGATTTTCTGGAGAAGTTTCCCGGTAATTTAATTATCGTTTCACACGACCGATATTTCATGGATCGACTGACAGATAATTTATTAGTATTTGAAGGAAAGGGGAAAATCACCCCGTTTACCGGAACTTACAGCGACTGGAGAATCTTAAAAGATTCACCGCCTGAAATTGAAAAAATTATAATTAAACCGGCCCCAAATAATTCCGAAACTAATTCTCCTTCAGTTAACAAATTAAGTTATAAAGAAAAAATGGAATTAAAAGAAATAGAAGAAATACTCATGCCGCAATTAGAAGAAAATATTAACAAACTAGAAAATCTGTTAAGTGAAGGACATGAGGATTATTTAATGATTCAAAAATGGGCAGATGAATTAGAAATTAATAAAACCAAACATGCTGAAATAGAAACCAGATGGTTAGAGTTAAGTGAAAAAAGTTAATATGTTTTAAAAATTAAAACTATTAACATCAGCATTTTTGGGATCCTGAAATGCCTGAAAGATTAAAGGTAATAAATTAAAGATTAAGAATTAGGGGCTTCAAATTTTTAAAGAACCAGTAAACCTGTACAGGATTTCATTTTTATTTATCTCTTTAAATAAGGTTTAATTTCTTTCCGAAAAAAAATTTTTATCGAATTAAAATTTAATCTCATTTAAAATCATAACAGCATTTATGCAAATAACGACTATCGTTTAAGGTCATTATTTAATCCTTCAATTACCTGACGGGTTATATCGAGACTATCATTCGCAAATAAAACAGAACCTCCGGGAGAATACCCCATAATAAATTGAATGTTTTTTCCGGAAGTAAATCTTTTCAGATATCCCTGAATAGAATCATAAATATTTTTATTTAAGGTTTGCTCTTCCTCCATTAATTCATTTGCCAATTGTTCCCGTAATGCCATCAAATCTTGTTCTTTTTTGCCTAGCTGTTCTTTACGTTCGTCCACTTGCGATTGTGTCATTCCTCCATATTGTTGTTGAAATTGCATCACTTCTTTTTCCAACATTTGCGCTTTTCCTTGCATATCTGCCTCTAATTTTGCCTGTTTGTCTTCTAATTGTTTTTTTGATTCCTGGAAAAGGGTGTAACTAATTAATAGACTATCGGTATTTAAATATAATATGGCTTGATTTTTTTGATGATTGGGTAGATCTGCTGAAGCATTAGAGGAGGACTTCGAAAAATGAAGATAATAAAGGACTGCTACTGCAAGAATGCAAAGGCTATGTAAGAGAATTGAAATACGGTTCATAGGGCAAAATTAATTAAAGATTATTAGTAATTAGTTTCTATTGTCAAGCCCCCAATGTAAACGGGTTCTGAGCGACTCAAAATAAGAGTATTGTTGAATTCGAACCAGTGGCATCGTAAAAGTTGCTTTTTTGACGGCTATTTCTGTTTTATGATGAATAAGCTGAGTTCTGGAGTCTAAGGCGATTAAGGCCTGACCAGAACGACTTTCAATTTCTAAGGAGATTACCGAATGATCTGGAATAATCATTGGTCGTATAGTTAAGGAATGAGGAGCAATTGGGGTGATCACAAAAGCAGGAGTACCTGGCATAATTACTGGTCCACCACAAGATAAATTATAGGCGGTTGAACCGGTTGGAGTAGATAGAATTATTCCATCGCCCCAATACGCATTTAAAAAATCCCCATTAATAAAAGTGTGAACGGTTATCATTTCATTAGAATTACTTTTATGAATAGTAATGTCATTTAATGCAAAATGATCGCCTGGAAATAAATTCGTATCAGAGGTAATTAATTGCATAATTGTTCTTTCTTCCAGCTTATAGGTGCCTTTTAATAAAGCGTGGGTAGCTGGAATTAAATCCTCCTGAACCACTTGTGCCAAAAACCCTAATCGCCCTGTATTTACACCTAATACCGGGGTTCCACATCCTCTAAATTGACGAACAGTTTCTAACAAAGTTCCATCTCCTCCTATACTTAATACAAAATCAACCGCGGGTAAATCCTGTGTATTTTCGAAGGTTTCAGCTAATGAAATTCTTTCTTCAGGATTATTGATTTGTTCATTTAATTTAATTGCATACGAGGCAAGAATTTTAAAAGTAATTTGTTGTTCCCGCAAGAAATTAAAATAAGCAAATAAAATAGAAGGTTTGGTTGAAGTCGTAATTCGACCAAAAATAGCGATGTTCATAAATTAACGAAGGGGTAATCTCCAATTAAATGCAAAACCTGTTTTTCCAAAATGATTTATACTATATTCAAAGCGGAAATAATTATCATAAATAGTTAATAATTGTAGCCCTACTCCTATGCTGCGTAACCATCTTTCTTTTAAATAAGTATCGGTAGCTCCAATGGAGTGATCTTCTGCATATCCATGGTCAGAAAACAAACTAACATACACAGCAATTGGAATATCGGTAAGGAACTTATTAAATTTCTTTTGCAAAGGTAAGCCGTTAAAGGTCACAATTTGCCTAGGAATGAGTCCATATTTAATTTCAGCATGAAGCGTCTGAAACCAGGTAGCATCAATCACATAGGTTTCATATCCTCTTAAAAAATACCCATTCAGTCCAATAAAATGTTTATCAAAAAAGGGGATATTCCTTCCAATGGTATTTAAATGAGCAATTCCCCAAGAAAAATTCCATCGGGAAGTAAGCGCATGATATTTACTAAAATAAACTGAAACCTGTGTAAAATGATGGGTAGAAAATAAATGCAAAACTCCAGCCTTTCGAACTTGAAGCGTAACTCTATACCCTTTTAATGGAAACGCTTTCCAATCCCGTTGATCTAGCGAATATCCTAACCTAAAAATTGGATAATAGGCTAATTCGGTTTTTCCAGATAAATAATATGGATTTAATTCAAAGACGGTATCGTTAGGATGGAAATATTGATATCCTATTCCAAAAGACAATCGATTTCTAGGCGAAAATCTTTTCGTAAAATCAATCATTCCGGATTGAGTAAATCGTATTTTTTTTCCAGGTAATCGTGCCAATTGAAGAATAGCACTATCGGTAACATATCCTATTTCTTTGTTGGCAGTATAAGTATATAAAATCCCCAAATCAATTTTAGCTTTTCGAAATAAAAAGGGATAAAAATAATTTACCTGAAGCACACGGGTATATCCCTCCTGTAAATGAAAGTCTAGTCGATCTCCATATCCACTAATGTTTCTCCATTGCAATCGTCCCCCAACAGCTAAACGGTCAAAATCTTTATCTGCCCACCATTCTCTAAAAGTTCTTTCTTCAAAATTTAAATAGGGTAACACCCCGATATACCATCGTTCTCTCAGCAAGATGATTAAAAATAAATCTCCATTTTCGGTTACATAACTAAATTCAACATCCGTAAATAACCTAGTATTATAAACATTGTTACGATTAACCTCCATGAGTTGGGGAATCTGACTTACGGGAATCAGGGTTCCTTCTTGTAGGGTCATTTCTCTAAGAACGGTTATTCTTCGAGTTTTTTTTAGTCCTTGAATAAAGATAGATTTAACAAGTACAGAGTCCTGTGCCTGAATAGGAATAAACCCACCCAGGAACAGGATCAAAAAAAGTATTCGGATATTAAAAAAGGGCTTCTGCAAATTGTCGGGTCGCCAGTTCTGGATTATCCGCTAGGCAAACAGCGCCGAGAACAGCTATTCCCCAGGCACCTGCGTCAATGACATCAGCTACCCGGTCAGGGCGTAAGTTACCAATAGCAAATACTGGAACCGGAGATTGTTGGCAAATTTCGGCAAGTTTTTCCAATCCCAAGGCAGGAAGTGAATTTACTTTTGAAGTGGTCCCGAAAACTGGCCCTACCCCAATATAGCTAGGATAAGGAGGAGATAACATCTGCAATTCTTCTAAAGAATGAATGGTTACCCCCAGAATAGGCATTTGATTATTTTCGTTTTGATAAATATTCCTGCATTCTTGATACGAAATATCTTCTTTTCCAACATGCACCCCATCCGCTTTCGTTTGAATAGCAATATTTAAATGATCATTTATTAAAAGCGCAAATTGATACTCTTTTTTATAAACTAGTATATTATCAACTTCTGCTATGATTTCTTCGTTTGATAAATGTTTCTCTCTAAGTTGAATTATATCAGCGCCTCCTTGTAAAGCCAATTTTGTTATTGCAGAATGTTGCCATTTCTGTTGAAGATGGTAATCCGTAATTACCATAAGGCGACCTAACAAACCTGGCATTTATAATAAAAAATTAGGAAGAAAAAGTTAGGTGTTTAGATACCGCATTAATAAATTATATCGATCTGTGGTATCATCTAATTGTGCCTTGTCGAAAAAGCTCATCATTACTTTGTATCCAAATCGTTCAAAGGTTCCCAAGGTTCGGGTAAGTTCACTAATATTTAGTTTTAAGGTAACCTGATAAGCTAAAGATTCGGGCAAAGAGGATATATATAAACTTAAAATTTTTGCGTCATTAGATTCCACAATACGGGCAATCTCAGATAGGTTATAGGAATTATGTGGAATTTCAAGAATAATGATTCCGCCTGGTTCTTCGGCTGCAAAAAACTTTGCCATCGCCAACACCAAATCTTCACGGGTTACCATTCCTATATAATTGTTATCTGCATCAATAACAGGTAACACGCTTAAATTCCATAATGCCATCAAACGTATGGCATCATACACGTGTTGATGATCATAAATCCAAAGGGTAACAGGTAAGGTTAAGGGATAATCCCCTACGGGTTGATCCATCCCTTCGGCACTCAACACATCGTTTTCTGATAATAATCCAAGATATTGTTTTTCATTTACAATAGGAAGATGACCTACTTTAAATTCCTCCATCCAGTCTAAAACTTTGTCTCCGGTATCAGAGGTTTTCAGACAAGGGATTTTATCAGATATAAGATCTTTAACGACCATTACAGGGTTTATTTATAATGATACGAGTACTTTTTGAAGAAATTGCCGGGTTACCCGATTAAATTCCTCTGGCTGCTCCATCATTGCAGCATGACTACATTTATCAATGAATCTAAGTTCCGCTTGAGGCATTAAAGACCGAAATTCCCAAGCTACTTGAGTAGGCGTTATATTATCATTTAGACCCCAAACCAATAAGGTAGGAATCCGAATTAAAGATAATTCTCTTCTCATGTTGTGCTGTTGCGCAGCTCGAGCAATTTTAATTATTCGCAATGCTTTTCCGGTGTCATTAATAATTTCAAACACCTCATCAATTAGCTCACGGGTAGCTGTTTCGGGATGATAAAAAGTATAACCAACCCGATCTTTAACATACGTGTAATCACTTCTTCTAGGAAACGACGTGCCCATTCCAGATTCGTATAATCCAGAGGAACCTGTTAGCACCATCGCATTAATTTTATCTTGATGTTGAAGGGTTAAAATCAAAGCCAGATGTCCTCCCAAGGAATTACCAATAACCGAAAAATTATTCAGTTGTTTGAACTCTACAAATTTTGACACAAACTGAGCTAATGCATCCACTGAGGCCTCTACACGTGTAGGCTGATAAATAGGGATAATTGGGATTATCACCCGATAATCTTTAGAAAAATCTTTTAAGACTTCATTCCAGTTGCTGAGCGCTCCAAATAGACCATGCAACAGTAACAAAATAGGGCCGTCTCCTTTTTCAATATATTCATACCCTTGTTCCCGAATTAAAGTATATTCCATAGGTTTATCCTTTGAAGACATAATGAGCGATTTAAAATAAGTTCAACCAATTCTGTATGATTTGTTTTCCATCTGGTGTCAAACAGGATTCCGGATGGAATTGAAGCCCGGCTAAATTAAGGGATTTATGATAGATTGCCATTACTTCTGCTTGTTCTGTTTCTGCTATGCATTCCAATTCTTTAGGCAGGGTTTTTTTTTCTAAGCATAAGGAATGATAACGCATTACTTGAATACTTTGGGGAAGTCCATCAAACAAAGGTGACGAAGCAAGTGTAACATTGGAAACATGACCATGCATAGGACGAATTGCATAATTCAGTGAAGCACCAGTCCATTCTCCAATTAATTGGTGACCAAGACAAATTCCTAACACAGGCACCTTGCCTGCAAAGGCTTCCAACAACTTCCACGAAACACCCGCATCTCGCGGTTTTCCAGGACCTGGTGAAATAATAATACTTGTAGGATTTAGATTTACGAGGGCAGATAGTGGTTCGTCATTTCTTCTTACCACCACTTCTTTCCCTAATTCCCGCAGTAAGGCAACCAGATTCCAAGTAAATGAATCAAAGTTATCAAGTACTAATATCATCCCAAAGAAGACAAACGAGGTAAAGCTCCAGGGGTAAGATTTTCCCAAACGGGAAAAATAAATTGGCAAAGATTGAGAAATCTACTTTCAGAAAATTCCGCAGAAGGAGTGATAATTGAATATTGAATTAACACCCAATATAGAAACGAAAAGAGTGTAAAAGAAAATCCTACATACAACACGGCTCCCAAAAGACGGTTAAAAATTCCGAGGATTAAGGTAATATCCAGAAAGGTATGTATTAGACGAGATATAAGTTTAAATAAAATGATTAGCAGTAGGGTTAGGAGGAAAAATACGCCTAACGTGCTCCAAGGAAAAGGTAGGGGCAAATAATGCGCAAATACTGATGAATATTGATAAGCAACTATGAGCGCTACGATTCCGCCTATGGCATCTGAAATGGCTTTAACGAATCCTTTTTTGAATCCAGAGAAAGCTGCAAAAACCAGTACCAGCGAGCCGATCAGGTCGGCAATGTTCATTTTCCGGAAAGTAATTCTTTTACCACCTGACTGATAATTTTCCCTTCTGCTTTTCCTGCCAATTGAGGGGTAGCAAGGCTCATGACTTTGCCCAAATCCCCAGGTCCGGTGGCGCCAGCTGCGTTGATGATATCTTTAACTGCTGCTGTAATTTCTTCCAGTGTCAATTGTTTGGGCAAATATTTTTCTATGATAATCAGTTCTTCTCTTTCTCCAACCGCTAAATCTTCACGACCATTATTGACAAATTGTTCAATAGAGTCTTTCCGTTGTTTAGCCTGACGAACCAATAATTTAAGTTCATCTTCTTGGGATAAATCTCCTGATGCTCCTTCTGCTGTTTCAGCAAGTAATATTGCAGATTTAATTGCACGCAAGGCACGAAGAGCACCTTGATCCCGGCTTTTCATTGCGAGCTTAATGTCTTCACTAATAATGTCTTTCAGTGACATATGATTTTGTTAAATAAATAAATGAAATATAGGTCAGATTACAATCTGTTCAGCAACATCATAGGCACTTTGTACTGCACCTTCCATAAACCCTTGCCAATCCCCTAAATGTTCCCCACAAAAATGCACATTATGCATGTCTTGTTTTAATTCAGGCATCACAGAGGTTACCTGACCGGGCCCATATAATGCAACAGCCCCCATTACAATTGGGTCCCGAGACCAGTCTAAGGTAGATTGTTTTAGTAAAGATTTATCGACAGGTCCAAACAAAGGATCTAATGCTTGGTTTAATATTTTAATCCTATAAGCTTCAGATGCGCCTCCTAATACTTGTGCATTGTCTCCAATACTATGTGACATTAGAACACCATGCGTTCCAGATTGACCACGGGTTGCATGATAGATATAATGTGCATGTACATCAGATAACAGACCAAACTGGTCATCTCTCCAAAACCTCTCCTTAAATAAGAAAGCTGTTTTGGTAATTCTAGAATATTGTAAAGAATTTAAAGCTTCCTTTTTATCATCTGAAAATCCGGGATCCCAGTCTATTTTACGAATAGCCAATACAGGCAATGCACAGATTACTTTATCAGCTTCAAAGAGGGTCCCATTATAAGTAAAAACTCTTACCCCTCCTGGATTTTGCCTTACCCGGGTAACCGGTTGATTGAGGTGAATATTCTCCCATCCAATACGCTCCGCCAGTTCATCAATCAGGCGTTGGTTTCCCCCTTCAATGCGATAATCCATCTCCATCTTTGCCCCATAATTATTATGATTACCTAAGGCCATTAAAGCGGAAACTTGACGTATACTTTCTCCATACTCATTGCTATCCATGAGTTCTTGAAGATCTAAATCTCTAGATTCAAATCCACTATTTCGAAGATATCGCCACCAATCTGTTTTATCTATTAAGATTCGTTGATCTGGTTTTAAGCTATTATATTTTTCAACTAATGAGCGTAAAGATGCTTTTCCTTTATCGGATAAGTCCCAATTGCCGGGGCGAAAATGTTCGGCTTTAAACAGGAGATGATTTTGAAATGTATGGTCAACTAATTTTAAACCTACATCCTCAACCAATTTCCGCATATGATGATGAGAAGAGCCAATCCATTCTCCTCCCATTTCAACTGTAAGGGGTTGTTCTGGGTCAGGGCGATAGGTTAATACTCTTCCTCCTAAACGACCTTTACTTTCAACAATAGACACCCCATACCCTAGTTGTTGAAGCCTATAAGCGGCCGTAAGACCAGCAAGGCCGGCACCTAAAATTATTACCCGCTTCTTTTTACGATTACCAAAAGCATGACTAGGAGCCAATAGGGTTCCAGCAGCGATTACGCCCGCAGTTTTTATAAAAGACCTACGTTTGACCATGATTTGGGTAAAAGCAAATTTGCAAATTGTTTTTCGTTTTCGTTCCTAGAAGAGGAATTCTTACATGGACAAATTTAGCAGGAATTGTCAATTTAACCGCGAAGCGAAATGGGTAGATTATTCCGGTTGTAAATTGCACCTTCATCTTATCCTAAATTTCAAGAACTCCGTTTTATGATTACCCCCAATATTTTAAATTCAGGAACCATATCTCCAGCCTTTTTTCAAGACCCCAATATTTGGAATTGGTTTAAGGACAAGGTCTTTCCAACCTCTTGGCATTATTTAACTGACAACCAACGCTTTCCTTCAACGCTGCGTCAGGCACCCAACTTACTATTACCTGATTTCTTAGATGAACCTATTGTATTAACCCGAAACGCAGACGATAGAATTCAAGCTTTTAGTAATGTATGTACACACAGGGCTGCAGAAATTTGTACCCATGGGTCTTCCCGAGATAAAATAGTTTGTCCCTACCATGGAAGACAATTCTCTTTAGAAGGTAAGTTTTTATTCATGCCTGAATTTGAAGAAGCTCAAAATTTTCCTTCTGAAGCTGACCATTTATTTCCATTTTCAGTTGAGGTTCTATCTCCTTTAATATTTATTTCCCCTGAACCTAGGTATTCCTTTTCCAATTGGATAGATCCTTTGCAATCTTTACTTTCTTGGCTCCCCTTAAAAGATTTTAATTATACAGCCAATAATTCATCTAGCTACCAAGTTGATGCTCATTGGGCACTGTATGTTGAGAATTATTTAGAAGGATTTCATATTCCTTTTATACATCCAGGTTTACATAAAATATTAGAATTTGGGGCCTATGAAGAATACTTATTTCCATATGGTACTCTTCAAATTGGAATTGCAAAAAAGGATGAAAATTGTTTTGATCTTCCGGTGGGATCCGAACATTATGGGAAAAGAATTGCCGCTTTTTATTTTTGGCTTTACCCCAATCTAATGTTAAACTTTTATCCTTGGGGATTGTCGATCAATCGAATTAATCCAATAAACCCAAATCATACTCGAGTTGAATATTTTCAATATGTTTGGAAAGAAGCATTAATTCGTTCGGGTGCAGGTGGTGCTTTAGACCAAGTTGAAAAAGAAGATGGTGCTATTGTAAAATCCGTTCAAAGAGGAATACAATCTCGATATTATACAGGAGGGAGATTTTCCCCTCGTCGAGAAAAAGGAGTTCACCATTTTCATTGTATGCTTGAAAATGAAACCCAACCTTTGAATACTTAATAAATAAAGTTATTAATCTAATCTATAACGCGTAAACCAAGGTTCATTTAAGGTTATCCCTACCCTTAGTTTAATAAACCCTTCTTTAATCAGGTTTCTATCTGCGGTTCCTCTTCTACCCAATTCCATTCCCAAATGAACTCTGGAAGCAGTTTTGCTAAACGGCAATCCTAATCCTAATGTAACTGCATAAGCATTCAGTTGCCTGTCATTTAGTATTAGTGGAGTTTTCTCAACATATCCTCCTAACCGATAGGCCATTTTAAGAATATAGTTTCGAGATACTACGCGTGGTATCCATTCTCCTCCGGCAGCCCAACGAATGGATTGACCCAACCCCTGAGGTTCTCCAAAAAACTTATACATTCTCCAATCCTGCCAAGTTAAATCCATCCCAACCGACCAATACCCTGTAGCACTTAAGGCTACTCCTGGAACTAAATATTTTTCAAGTTCAATTCCTACTCCTATCCTTGAGGGAATTTGCTGTTGACTTGTTGTTTTTTCAATTAAGGTATCAGGATTTGCTTTAAATGGACTGCTGCTTCGCCCCATCAATACTTGGTCTGCATTCAGGCTTGCTCCTTTTTGAAACGTAATTCCTCCCTTAGCTACGGTTCGATTACCCCCCAAGCGAATGGTATCTGTATATTGCATGCCCAGATGTAAATCAAATCCTTGTTGGTATACTTTCTTTAAAAAAGCTGCTGATTCATATTTATTATTTATATCTGGAAAAGTAACATTCCATCTATAGTTTAATCCACCAAACACATAATCTACATTTAATCCTATGTCAATATGCCGAAAAATGGATACTGCACCCCCTAAATAAAATGTATTAAGTCCACCGTATGCAGAATAATTCACCTGATATGTTTCGGGGTTGCCATTGATAACTTGTTTGTAACGGTTGGTAAAATCATATCCTAATAAAGAATAAGGAGCTAATCCAAAAGCAAAGCTGGTTTTAAAATGAGTAGGAAAAACAAACCCCATTGCATTCACGCCAACTGTTTGCCTTTGTGTTGAAGCTTCTTGGGTTTCTAATTGAAGCCCTTCACTATAGGCTGAAATATCGAAAGTAGTTAGCGCTACTCTTCGATACGAAGCGGGGTTTAATCGGTTAAGGGTATTTGAATGAGAGGAGCCAACACTAATACCGCCCATACTTTGATTCCGAACAGAGTTCCCCAAGTACAAATCTCCTATTCCCAATCTCGAATAAGGAGAGTAGGTACTCACTTGTGCGTTTAACACCAATAAGCCTGACAAAAAAAGAAACAATAATTTTTTCATGAAAAAGGGTAGCGTTCTGCCCAGTAGGAAAGTCCCCTAAGCACTAAATCCGGATATACAAAATTGAGACTTTTAGTCATAACTGCCAACCGATCGGCATCTCCACCTGTAAACATTATTTTACTTCCTTGGGGAAATGAATTTTCAAGATGGTTTAAAATTCCTAACACTTCATATTTGACGCCCAATAAAACTCCTGCATGTAAAGAATCATCTGTGCTTTTTCCAGGAAATTCAATTTCGGAAACCGGTGCTAGGTTAGGTAAATTGCCAGTAAATGCAGATAACGCTTGATAACGCATCCTAATTCCGGGACTAATTGCACCTCCACAAAATACATAACCAGGTTTCATAACATTGTAAGTAATGCATGTTCCCGCAGCAATAACAAGTGCTGATTCTTCCATAGAAATCATTGCCTTCAATGCTGTTGCGATGCAGATCCGATCGTCTCCAAGCGTACCGGGAGTAAGATAATCCAACACAAAGGGGTAGTTTCCTTGTAAAGAAATACGCTGAATGGGGATTTTATAGGGTAAAGGAAAATCTATTTCTTTTCGTACCGTACTAAGCCAAACCTTGGTGATGTTTTCAGGAAAAATAAGTTTTGAAGTAGATAATTCAGGCAACCAGTTTTCTTTCCATATCATTTTTTGGCTTCCATCTATGGCTTGATATTTTACACTGGTGTTTCCAGCATCTACTAATAATTGTAACATAAATGGGGCTGATGGAGTACGAAGGTAAGGAAGGATAATTAATATGTTTAGGTCTTAGGCCGATTTGAAGTCCTTACCTTTGCAGTAACTATGTTTACAGAAATTCGGGTATTAATGAAATTGGAGTTCCAAACTGAATGGAAAAACAAATACGCTTTAAACGGCATTTTGTTTTATACCTTCTGTATGGTTTTTCTAGTTTCTTTGAGTTTAAGCCGGCAAGTGAATCCTGCGATTTGGAATGCCCTATTCTGGATAATATTAATGTTTAGTGCGGTGAATGCAGTTGCCAGAAGTTTTTTAGGTAGCCCTCCTGGAATTCGGTTTTATTTATTTACCATATGTTCTGCAAGTAGCTTAATTATTTCCAGAATTTTATACCACAGCCTTCTAATGATATTAATGGGAGGTATTACTTTGGTTGGATATTGTTTTTTTTCAGGAAATCCTGTTCAAGATTTACCGATGTATTTAGCTTGTGTAGCCCTTGGAGGAATGGGGTTTGCCTCTACCTTAACCTTAATAAGTGGCATTGCTGCCAGTGCCGGAGGAAATGCCTCTTTAATGGCCTTACTCGGATTCCCAGTCTTAATCCCTTTACTGAATGTGTTAATTCGCTCTTCCCGGATTGCTTTAGATGGCTTAGACCGTACGTTGATTTATAGTGAGTTGGGCTTTTTATCTGGATTAATCTTATTATCCGGGACCTTATCATACCTCCTATTTCCTTACCTTTGGAGAGAATAATCATGCTTTCTCTGAAGGTCTTTCGTTTAGGGTATCGCACTGGGGCAATTGTATGTATAACTTATGCCCTTATTGCGGGTTTATGTCTAACGCTCCCCAACATGGGAGGAAACATGGCACAAACGAGCCGTAATGTTTTTTACCATATTCCCATGTGGTTTACTATGTACCTATTGATGGGGATTTCAGTAATACAAAGTATCCTATATTTAAAAACAGGTAACCTCAACAATGATGTTCGTGCCTCTGCTGCCTCCCAAACCGGTATTTATTTTGGCTTGATGGGTTTAAGTACTGGAATTATTTGGTCTCGCGTAACCTGGAGGGAGTTAATTCCCTCAAATGATTTTGCTGCCTGGTGGTCTTGGGATCCTAAACTTACGTTAGTAGTTGTAGCGCTATCTGTTTACATCGCATACTTTTTATTGCGTTCAAACATCGAAGAGCCGGGTCAAAAAGCAAGGATATCTGCCGTCTATAATATTTTTGCAGCGGCAAGCTTATTACCCTTAACCCTCTTACTTCCCAGATTATTAGGAGGACTTCATCCCGGAGGGGAAGAAGGAAATCCTTTAGATAATGTTAAACTGGCAGCAGAGTTTAGAGTTATCTTTTATCCAGCGGTATTAGGTTTTTTATGTTTAGGACTATGGCTTTTTGAACTCAACGTAAGATCTCGAATGTTATCTAATCCTACTCATGAATCATAATCTATTAATGGCTTTATTAGAAATCAATGACAGCTATCTTTTTGCCAGTGAAAAGATTTATACTGTGTTAACCGTTGTACTTCTGATTTGGGGTGGAATATTGTTGTACCTATTTCGCTTGGATAAACGCCTGAATCGTTTAGAAAAAGAACAAACCCACAAGTCAAAATCTGAATCCTCTTTCCCTTCAATATGAAAACCAGAACTATATTCGGTATTGTTTTAGTCGCTGTTTTCACCGGAGTACTAATTGTAACCCAAATTAGTAGCGAAAGTTATTATACCGATTTTGCAACCGCCCGTAAAACAGGTGACAAAGTGCACATCGTAGCCAAGTGGGTGAACCGGGAAAATTCGTTTTATGATCCCAATAAAGATGTCTTTACTTTTTATTTACAAGATACTTTACAAAATATTTCCTTAGTGAGCTATCATGACCCCAAACCCCCCAGTCTGGAATCTGCCGACAGAATCGTGATTGAAGGAAGACAATCGGGAGATCATTTTGTGGCTGAACATATTTATTTAAAATGTCCTTCTAAGTATGAGGACAATCAATTAAAAGCAAAAGATACCGCAGCAGTTAAGGCACAGGTAAATTAATGGATTTTTTACAACAGCATTTAGCGGGAGATTTGGGGAGAGGGTTTGTTAACTTAGCCTTTGTAGCTGCCTTACTATCCACTATTGCTTATTTCTTTTCTGAATTTAGAACAGAAGATTCACAACGGGCATGGCGTCGAATGGGTCTGCTCAGTTTTGGGATTCATGCCGTCGCCTTAACTGGCACTTTGGTTACCTTGTTCTCCATGATTTACTTTCATTGGTATCAATACCATTATGTTTGGAGTCATTCCTCTAATGAGTTACCAGTGTATTATATGATCTCTTGTTTTTGGGAAGGTCAAGAAGGAAGTTTTTTATTGTGGAGTTTCTGGCATGTGATATTATCCGTTTTTATCCTGATAACAGCTGGCAAGTTTAAATCAGGCGTAATGGCAGTAATAATGTCGGTTCAAGCCTTATTAACGAGTATGTTATTAGGGGTTTATTTACCTATTTGTCATGCCCAATGGGTATTGGGTATTGGGGTTCCCTTGATCGGTTTAGGATATTTTATCATTCATCGTTCTGTGTATTTGCAAGCCCCCTTAATTATTCTATCTGTATTAACCCCAGCACTGGTTTTGTCTCAATATTTAGGTATTAAATTCGGTGGAATTAGTATTGTTTCTGTAGGATTAGGGCTATTCTTATTAGGCTTGCTTATTTTATGGATCCGGGAATTATTTAGAAAAAACATTGAACTCGCCGGATTGTTAATTTGGATTTTCCTTTGGCTTATTGCGGTTTGGTTAATTATTGAACCCCTTGGAGATTGGAGAATTGGCAGTTCCCCATTTCTATTGCTCTCTGAAGCAATGCCTAACGCTCCTGTTTTTCAACAACAACCTGATTTTATTCCCAGTAATGGCAAGGGGCTAAATCCTTTACTTCAGAATTATTGGATGGTGATTCATCCTCCTACATTGTTTTTAGGTTTTGCGCTGACGCTTATTCCGTTTGCCTACGCCTTTTCTTCTTTGTTAAAAGGTGAGGTTCAAGGATGGATTCGGCCAGCCATGATATGGAATCTATTGTCTGCCGCTGTATTAGGAACCGGGATTTTAATGGGAGGATATTGGGCCTATGAAACCCTAAGCTTTGGAGGCTATTGGAATTGGGACCCAGTAGAAAATTCATCCCTCGTCCCTTGGCTAACGAATATTGCTGCATTACATGCTTTGGTTGCCTGGAGACATAGAAAACGAATGCTGCCTGCTGCTTTGGGTCTGGTTCTCCTTACCTTTTTGTTGGTTTTGTATTCTACCTTCCTAACAAGATCCGGAATTCTTGGAGAAGCAAGTGTTCATTCCTTCACGGATTTAGGTCTTTCTGGGCAATTGTTATTGTTGTTAGGCTTGTATGTGATTTTAGTTTCTGTGGTATGGGTCAGACGACAAAGTTTGATTCCTAAACCTGCCACCGATATGCCCACTTGGTCAAAAGAATTCTTTTTGTTCTTGGCCACCATTATATTATTATTTACTGCCATTGAAATTATCTTTTTTACTTCTTCTCCGGTAATTAATAAAATTTTCAACCTTCGGATTGCCCCTAAGAATGCATTGTTTTATTATCAATGGAATATTTGGTTTAGCATTTCCATCGCTTTATTATCTGGCATTGGTCAATTCTTTTTTTGGGTCAAAGTTGAAAAAGAAACTTTGTTAAAAGCAATCTATCGTCCGTTTGCTTTAGCCGCAGGAACCACTTTAATAATTATGTTTTTGTTGATGTTAGCAGAATGGGATTTTGTTTACAATGTTAAGTTTCGGGAAGAAATATCCCTTATTCAGGCGAGTGGAAATATCTGGAATTATGGAATTGCCCTTGTTCAATATGGTGTTTTATTTTTAGGCGACGAAATATTGTTGTTGTGCGCTTTATTCTCCTTATTCGCAAACGCAGAAGTTGGCATACGGTTATTCTTAAGAAGAGGAGAAAACTTAAAATTTATTGGAGGAACCTTAGCCCATGCTGGTTTCGCCTTAATGCTTTTAGGGATTTTATTCTCTTCAGGATATGACCAAATTGTATCGGTTAATTTTCAACCTAATGAATTAGGAAATCAATTTCCGGAAGATGCCCGAATCGATAATGTATTATTGATGAAAGGGGAACCCAAATATATTAAAGGATATAAGGTTACTTATTTAGGAAAGAAACAAGCACAATCTCCCCTAAGCCATTTTCGTCTGATTGAAAGAGAAACAGGGTCATTGAAATTTCGATTTAAAGATGCAACCGGCGATGTGTTTGCAGTTATCTTACCTGCTGAATTATTACCTAATGCCAATACCTTACCTCTTAACTCCTCTATGGATTCCGCTTTTCAGCCAATCCAAAAGTTTGTTGAAGAGAATCTGGATTTGCTCAAACCCAATCACATCAATGAAAGATCGTTGTATGGAATCTATTTCGAAAACCTATTAGATTCTGCGGATACCTTTACCTTATATCCTGAAGCAGAAATCAATGAGAGTATGGGAATCTTGGCGCATCCATCCCGAAAGATTCAACTTGAAAAAGATATTTATGTTCATGTAAGTAGTATTCCTGATCCAGAAGGACAACGAGAGGAAGTACAACAATTTGAAATTAGATTGGCCAAAGGAGATAGTGCACGAACAGGTTCAAGTGTGATTTGGCTCGAAAATCTGGTACAAGTAAAAGACGTTCCTGAGTTTGAGAAATATACGTTTGTTGCCAAGGCAAAACTTAAGATTATTCATGCCGGAAAAACTTATTCGGCAGAACCTTTATATATTATTGATAATCGTCAGCCCCTTTCCCTTGCTTCGTTTGTGAAGGAGGCGGGGTTAGCTTTAACCTTTTCCGGCGTGGAAGTAGAGGCCGGAAAAATTGTGATACAGGTTGAGGAATTAATCCCTCCTCCAGATTGGATTGTAATGAAGGCTATTGCAAAACCCTACATCAATTTATTATGGTTAGGTACTTTTTTATTGGTAATAGGCTTCGGGGTTGCACTTCGCCGAAGATGGACCGAAAGAAATTCTGAATAGAATTATACTATAATTAAATAATATTTAATTATAGTAATCCTAATCTACCTTTAATATTAAATAATTGTAATATTTTATACCTTTTCTATTTCAAAAGAATAGGTTTCCATGATCAAATTTGCCAACAGACGACGGCAGGCTCCTTCCACCATTTCATTTGCTATGGCTTCGTTTTCTGCTGTGAGATGCAGGCTGATTTGTTTTCCTATGAAAACTTCTTTTATCCCTGAAAACCCTAATTGATGCAACCCGGTTTGAGTTGCTTTGCCTTGTGGATCTAATATCCCTGGCCGTGGCATGATATGAACAGTGGCTTTGAAATTCATGGTTTCTAATTCAATTTAATTCTCGAAATCCCGGATACTACCAAGTAAAACAATATTATTCCGGAAAAAGCAGAAATCTGCCATAAAAGTAAGGCTCCCAGACTAATCCCTATTAATAAATATTTCACTGCGTTCTTTTTAATCCCAAATCCATGATTGAATTTTAAGGCAAGTAATGGAAGCGGAATTACCATTAATAAAGCAAACACACAACATAGTATTGGAATTACGAATCGAACTTGCATAACCTGAGCAATCCAACTATCAGGAAAATCAAGACCTAAAAAACAAATTCCCACAAAAAACAAAGACATTGCTGGCGTAGGAATTCCTCTAAAACCCTCTTTCTGGCTGGAATCTATATTGAACCAAGCCAAACGTAAAGCAGCAAATACCGGCAAAATCAAACAAAGCCACGACCAGAGATATGTGTCAATTTGACCTTGAGCATTGGGGAGAACTTGAAGATTTAAATCCCATCCATACATCAAAAAACCCGGAGCTACTCCGAACGTAACTACATCGGCGAGGGAATCTAATTCTTTACCAAAATCAGAGGTTGCCTTCAAAGCCCTGGCTACAAAGCCATCCAAAAAATCTAAAACTGAAGCCCCTATGATACTATATCCTGCCCAACGAAATTCTCCCTTAAAAACCAATAGAATTGCAATCAAGCCGGCAACTAAATTTAAACTAGTAATCGCCGAAGGGATTAATAATTTATACTGAAATCCCTTCATGCTAAGGCAATTGGTTTCCTACAAAATCCCAGTTTACAACCGACCACCAAGCTGTTAAATACTCAGCTCTACGATTTTGATATTTTAAATAATAGGCGTGTTCCCAAACATCTAATGCCAATAATGGTTTTCCCATTACCGAAGTGTTCATTAAAGGATTCTCTTGATTGGGTGTAGTCGTAATCAATAATTTGTTATCCTTCAGGATTAACCAACACCATCCGGAACCAAAAACAGACGTGGATTTTTGGTTAAATTGTTCTTGGAAGGATGTATAACTTCCAAAATCTGCATTGATTTTTTGCAACAACTTTTCCGAAATCTTAGGTTTATCCGGACTTAAACATTTCCAGAAAAAATTATGATTCCAATGCCCACCTCCAAAATTCCGTATTGCATTCTGGAGAGGTTGAGGCAAATCAGAAAGCTTAGAAAATAATTCTGTAAGCGGTTTGATTTGCCAATCTGGAGCTTTATCAAAAGCAAGATTTAAATTACGGGTATAAGCCGGATGATGTAATGTAGAATGAATACGCATCGTTTCCTTATCTATATAAGGCTCTAAAGCATCCTGCGCAAAGCTAGGGCTTTCAGAAGCATACGGATACATTCCACCATTGGTGAATTGCGGAAATGCTGATGCCCCCAACACCCAACTCGCTGCGCCTGCTACTGCTGTAGATTTAATAAATATTCTCCTGTCCATAGGTAATAATAATTAAATCAAAGCTACTAAAATTTATTGCCGTTATCGGTATAAAAAGGTAGCGTGCGCTTATAGAATTGTAAGCATAGGTATCTTTATAGTTGATCTTGAAATTTTCCTTGAGTAGAACCCATTCTTCATTTTTTTGTATCCTCCTTTTTTGGGTAGGTATATTGGCTTTTCCTTTAGTAGGAAAAGGTCAAGGCTTAGATTCTATTCCTATGGTTTCCCATTATAAAATGGCTGCCACGTCTGCCCCATTTTCTCTTAAACCCTGGTCACGATCGCTTAAGAAAGTCACTTCTAATTCTACCCTACAAATTTGGAAAACTGAACTTACCCAAGCTTTTTATCGGTCAGGCTTTGCAGGTTTTGCATTGGATAGTGCCCCCGTTATGGCTCAGGATACCCAATTAATTATTTGGAAAGAAGGGCCTCGTTTTATTTGGAAAACGTTAAGGTTAGATAGTGTACATCCTGAAGCCAAAAGTTATGGACAATGGAAAAAAACTGGAAAACCAAATCACGTATTTAATCAAGAAGAAATCGAAAGAAAATTTACACAAACTTTAATTTGGTATCAAAATCGCGGATATCCCTTCGCTGGATTTCAAAAATCCCGTTTAGAATTAGACACCTTTACCTCGCAAACCGTTGGGGTTTCCGCGAAATATCAATTGATATCAGGTATATCCTTCACGATTGACTCCCTTCACATCGAAGGAAAAATTAGAGAAAGCTCCAGATTTGTTTCTTCTTTAGTTAGAATAAAACCAGGAGACATTTACAATCATGAAGCCATTGAAAATATTCCATTAATACTTAATAACTCGATTTATTATCAAAATGTAGATAATCCACAAATTTACTATCATCAAAACTCAGCGGAAATATGGCTTAAACTAAATCCCCGAAAATCGAGTAGAATTGATGGGGTTCTAGGCTTTTTACCTCCAATTGATAGTACTGCAAAAGTTCAGTTAACGGGACTATTAGATTTTCAATTGGTCAGTCCATTAGGAATTGGAGAATTGGTTGCCTTAAAATTTGAGCAATTACCTGGGTCATCTCAAAGGTTATCTATTAAATACAATCAACCTTATTGGTTTGGAACCCCCATAAAATCTCAACTTGAATTTCAACTACAAAAACAAGATAGCTCCTTTGTAACTCGCTGGATTCGGGTAAGTCCGGGTTGGCAATTCTCTAGAAACATTAGCCTTTTTGCCTTTGTTCGATTTAGGAACTCTGTATTATTATCTACCCGTAATTGGGAGAAAAGCAAAATACCTCCCCCAGTTTTAGATAGCAAAGATCAATTGGCTGGATTAGGATTTGAATTTGAAAAGTTAGACTATAAACTCAATCCTAGTAACGGTTTTATTTTTAAGATAGACTATGGGACCGGCTTTAAACAGATCTTTCGAAATCCAGGATTAGATTCCTTGGATTATAATTCAATAACGACCTGGTTACCCAAACAAGAGTTTCACCTAGAAACTTGGTGGTTTACTCGAACCTTTAAAAGACAGGTTTTAGTATTGGGAAATAGGAGTTTTAAATTGCAACAAAGTGAATATTTTAGGAATGATTTAGCACAAATTGGAGGCGCTCGTTTGTTAAGAGGTTTCAATGAGAATCAATTTTTTACGAATGCTTATACAGTCTTTTCATTTGAATACCGCTATTTGTTAGACAAGAATTCCCATGTTTTACTGTTTTATGATCTATCTCAAATAGTGTTAACGGAACAAGGCCGGCGTAGTGTTCAAACGCCTAAAGGTGTTGGAGTTGGAATCAATTTTGAAACCCGTGCAGGAATTTTAAATCTTACGTTTGCCTCAGGTCAGATTGGGCAAGAAGCCTTTAATTTTGCCAGACCCAGAGTGCATTTAGGGATAGTAAGTCAATTTTAATGAAACTTAGGCATTAAGAAATAGCAGTGTAACCCTGTATATTTGTAATGGATGAGAAATAATATTCCTAAAAAGCGAAATTTCATCCAGGAGAAAGCCATCTATACTAGGCTTCTGTTGATAGGTTTACTTGTGCTTTTGACGAGTATTCTGATACGCACAGCTTGGGTATGTGATGATGCCTTTATTACCTTCCGTACCCTTGATAATTGGATTCATGGATATGGATTGACCTGGAATGCAGGATATAGGGTACAAGCCTATACGCATCCATTATGGCTATTTTTACTTGCCCCTTTTTACTCTTTAACACAAGAGCCTTATTATACCTCCTTATTCCTTTCCTTACTCCTAAGCGTTGCAGGGGTTTGTTTGTTATTATGGCATGTAACCTCCGATGGATTTCCTTCTGTTTTGTTACTGTTAACCTTGTCGTTGTCAAAATGTTTTACTGATTATGCAACCTCAGGATTAGAAACACCCTTAGGCTATTTTTTAAGTGCATTGTTTTTATTGGTGTACCGATTTCCTCAACCCTCATTTAAATCCATCACTTGGCTATCTTTAATTAGTGCGGGATTAATCCTTACCCGACCCGACTTCGGGCTAATTTTTTTACCTGCATTAATTTATATGACCTTTCGCTATAAAAAATGGATTGGGTTGTTTGGATTAATGCCTGGGTTCTTAATATTGCTTACTTGGGAGGGATTCTCAATTCTATATTATGGATCTTGGGTTGCGAATACTGCCATCGCAAAATTATACACAGGTATTCCTACGATTGAAAAATGGAGTCAGGGTTTATCCTATTTGTATTCTTGTTTGATACAAGATCCTTTGAGTGTGGTTGTAATTGTGGGTGGTTTGGCATATATATTTTTTCAAACTCGAAGAAGGTGGAAAGTTTTAGGAGGATGTGTTCTTTTATATCTCATTTGGGTAGTGTCCATTGGAGGTGATTTTATGGGAGGGCGCTTTCTTGCCATTCCTTTTTGGATGATCGTTGGGTCGGCACTTGCTATTCCACTTCCACGCTCAGTTGCAGGCAGAACTGTTGCTGTGGCTGCATTGTTAGGTCTGGGACTTTTAAATCCTTTATCCCCTTTATTTAGCGGAAAAACCTACCGAAAAGATGAACCTATCACTGAACTCATTGATGATAATGGCGTTTGTGATGAACGTGGATTTTATTACCGAAATACCGGGCTGTTACTGAACCTAAAATGGGGTCAAACTTTACGACACCCTGATATTTCTCGAGGCGATTTAGCCAGAAGATTAAAACAAAAAGTAAATGTAAATGGAGCCATCGGCATGTTAGGGTATTATGCTGGCCCCAAAGTGTTTGTAGTGGATTATTATGCACTTGGGGATGCCTTTCTCGCACGACAACCTATGGTAGAAGTAGATAGCGATTATGTGCAAATGCAAATTGCAAAAGGAATTACCCCTCCTTACAATTCTTGGAGACCTGGCCATTTTCGAAGAGCATTACCCAAAGATTATTTAGCCTCCATAACCAGTGGTAAGAATTTATTTACAGATCCTAAATTGAAAAAACAATGGGACTTGTTATCCGCTATTAACACATTGCCTTTTTGGTCTGGAGAACGTTGGAATGCAATTCTTGCCCTCGCAAATGATAACCTTTTTCAACAAGATTCAACTTCTCGTACTCCTTGGTCTGTTATCAATTATTCCGAAATTCTTGCCTACGATTCAACATGTGTTCAATCTTTGTTTCAACGATCTTTTCAGCGCTTTCAAGCCGGGGATTATATGCAAGCTGAAAAAGATTTAGAAAATGCAGAAAAATATAGTCCCTTATATTTATCTTCTGAACTAATTCAATTTAAAATGGCTTGGGAACAATTAGCACGCAAATACTTGGAGAATAAACAATTTATTCGCTCGCTTCATGCTGCTGAAAAGTTAATTGAACTAGGGGGAATAGTACCACCTGAAGTATTAGAAGAGCTAAAGCAAAACGCAGAAGTTGAAAAATTGTCTCAGCCCGATAATTTCGACCGTAATAATTAAAAGTTATGGATAATAAAGAGCCCGATCCAAAAGGAACAAAACATAATAATAGTGTTTACTCTTATTTTAAAGGCTTATCGTTGACCTGGAAACACTTTGTTAGTGGAAGAAAAAAAATTTCTGCTGTAGGAGTAGAAGACTCAACATATTTTTCGCAAACCGAAGGGCGTGTAACAATAGAATATCCTTCAGAGCAGATACCCATTCCGGTTAATGGGAGATACCGATTACATCTTGAAACCGAAGACTGTATTGTATGTGACCAATGTGCAAGGATTTGTCCAGTGAACTGTATTACCATTGAAGGAATCAAAACCCAAGACTCGTTAGGACTTACCTCCGATGGCACTAAAAAGAAACTATACCTTCCTACTTTTGATATTGACATGGCCAAATGTTGTTACTGTGGGCTATGTACTACGGTTTGTCCTACCGAATGTTTAACCATGACACCCGTATTCGATTTCAGTGAGTTTGACCGAGACTTGATGAATTACCATTATGGAAATTTATCCCCACAAGAGGCAACCTTAAAACGGGATGAAGCCTATCAATTAGAGGTTGCTCGAAAAGCAGCAAAAGCTGGAGGAGTTACTGAATGAAACCATTGCTTCCCTTAATTATATTTTGGTTGTTTGGAGCCCTTGCTATATTAGGCGCAATTGCGGTTGCTATACTGCCCAATTTAATTCGGTCAGCATTTGCTTTATTTCTTAGCCTTCTTTCAATAGCCGCTATTTATTTATTAGCTGGAGCAGATTTTTTAGCTTACACTCAAATTATCATTTATGTAGGAGCGATATTAATATTGCTGCTGTTTGGAATAATGCTAACCAAAAGAACATTAGAAGAACCCGCAGAAGGAGGATTTAAAAATCAACTATCCGGAGGATTTGTTTGTTTAATGATTTTAGTTGCCCTGATAGCCGTAATGTTTACTGCAGAATCAAGCCCACTTTATACCCCCACAGAAAACTCAAATCCAATATCTACAGGCATTTCAGAGGCTATTGGCGTACAAACCTTAACTCGTTATTTACTACCCTTTGAAGTTGTTTCTTTTTTATTGTTAGCTGCATTAATTGGTGCTGCTTGGTTAACGCGAAGAAATTCATCTACCCAAAACAATACTCATTCTTAAAAATAAACATGGCCATACCCTCTGAACATTTTTACATTTTAAGTGCCGTTTTGTTTACCATCGGTTTGTTTATTGTTTTTACACGAAAAAATGCAATCGCTATTTTAATGGGAATTGAAATTATGCTAAATGCTTCTGCACTTAATTTGGTTGGGTTTGGAAGACAGGACTACGATAAAATGGGAGGGAATATATTTGTACTCTTTATAATTGTAATTGCTGCTGCTAATGCTGCTGTAGGGCTAGCCTTAATTTTGCAGCTTTACCACCATTATCGAACCATTACTTTAGATGAAACTACACAGTTAAAAGACTAACCTGCCTTTGTTTTACTTTTTATTTCTACTGCCCTTAAGTATTGCTGTAATTCAGATAATTTGGCCTGCCAACTGGAAAGGCTTAACATTATTTACCTCAATTTTTAGTTGGCTTTTATTGGGCATATCGGTTGTGATTGCAATTAATCCGCAATTTATTCCGAGTTCTTTTGTTTGGTGGGAAACCCCTCATTTCACTTGGACATTTGCCTGGAGAAATGATAAAGTTTCACAAATAATGGGAGTGTTGGTTTGCGGAATTTATGGGTTGGTTCAACAGTATTCCTTTTCGTATTTGGCGAAAGAAAATAAGAAAAAGTTGTATTACGTTTTTTTAGCCCTATTCGTTTTTTCTATGTTAGGGATTGTATATACTTCCAACTTAATTACTTTATTTTTTTGTTGGGAATTGGTAGGCGTTTGTTCCTGGTTTTTGATTGGATTTTGGAATGAAAAAAAATCTTCTGGAATTGCGGCTCGAAAAGCCTTATTGCTAAATAGAATTGGAGATGCCGGTTTGTTAAGTGGTATTTTACTTTGGATCTCCAGTACCGGGCAAACTGATTTGCAAGTAATAAATTTAGTTACTATCCAAGGGGTAATACCTCAACTTGCCTTAGCCTTAATGTTAATAGGAGTAATGGGGAAATCCGCACAATTTCCTTTTCATAGTTGGTTGCCTGACGCCATGGCTGGTCCAACTCCTGCCTCTGCATTAATGCATGCTGCCACCATGGTTGCTGCCGGAGTTTATTTTTGCCTGTCCATACTGCCAATGGCAAGTTATCCAATCAGCTTTGGCCTTGCTGGGATTGGTGCAGTAACAGCAGTATTCTCTGCTTGGACATCTGGATCTCAATCCGACATTAAAAGAACATTGGCTTACTCAACTTTATCTCACTTGGGTCTAATGATAATGATTGCAGCATTAGGCGCTACAGACTTAGCGTTCTTTCATTTAGGCACTCATGCAATATTTAAATGTGGATTGTTTTTAATTGCTGGGGTGCTTATTCATCAATATCATGTTGACAATCCTGAAGTACCGGGCACTCAAGAAATACACAAACTTAATCATAGCCTTTCCCGATTACCTTTCTTAAAAATCCCTCTACTGATCTTATTATTTGCCCTTGCTGGTTTGCCATTATTTTCGGGAGGATTATCAAAAGAATCCATTTTAGCTTTTGTATTGTTTGGTTTTTCTAACCAACCTTCCCTTACTTCAGGTTTATTCATCCTTTGCACTTTAACAACCTTTGCCTTTACAGGTTCAAATGTGTTTAGATTAATTCGATTATTATTTTCAGGTCCAGAATCTACTAATCCAGTTAAAATTTTCGGTTTTCCGATTTCTTATTCATTTCCAATTTTAATCACCTCTTTAGGTGCATTGTCTATTTTCATTAATCCCCTAACCCCTTGGAAAACCGAAGGCGCATGGATCTTACATAATTTATATCCACTGCAATTAAGTTTAATACCTGAACCTCTTCCCTGGATTGCCTTGATCTTGGCTACCGGAGCCACAGCTATAGGAGGTATGATTAAATATTTTCAATATAAAAGAAATAAAGAATCCGCCTTAGGTGTTCAGGATTCCATCAGTATTTTTTGGTCATTTAATTTTTTCTGGGAACGATTAATTACTCTTACCCTTCGAAAATTTGTGGCACTCGTTTTTTTATTTGACTTGGCATTGCATAAATACCTAATTGTAGGAGTTGCCCGAATCTTTAAAAATCCTAAACAAGGTGATTCCGAAAAATCTTTAGCAATGACGACCGTATGGGTAGAAAAAAACATACTGTTAGGAAGTGTAAATTCCTTAAGTCTAGGGATCATATTTATCGGAGATATTTTAAGGTCATTACAAACTGGAAAAATCCAATCTTATCTTTGGAAATCAATTGTCATTGGCACCTTATTATTAATGCTACTGAGTTGGGCTCTTATTTAATTATAATATTATGAGGATAAACATTTGTCCATGTTAAGTTTATTGATTTTTCTTCCCTTGATCGGGTTGCCTTTATGGTTATGGATGCCCCCCAAATGGCATAGGTGGGGATATTTAACCCTGACGCTACTTCAATCCATGATTGTAATTGGAGGCATCTTGCCGGAAGCCCTAAATACAGAACCCAATTGGCTAAAATGGACAGAAAACATTACCTGGATAAAGGTTTCCTTAGGGTCATCAGGTTGGTTTCAAATTAATTATTCTGTTGGGTTAGATAGCGTAAATGTTTTAATGGTTTTGCTTTGTGCGATAATTCTTCCCATTGCAGGCTACGCATCTTATTCAATTTCAAAAAATGATAGTAAAGGATATTATTTATTAATGTCTATTCTGAATGTTTCTTTATATGGATGTTTTTTAGCTGCTGATTTTTTTCTATTCTTTCTTTTTTTTGAAGCGATATTATTACCCATGTATTTCTTAATTGGGAAATGGGGAGGGGCTAATAAAGAATCAGCTGCACTCCAATTTTTTCTGTACACGTTAGCCGGGTCTTTATTTATTTTATTGGTGATGATAGCCGTTGGTTTCAGTTATTATGATCCGATAGAAACTGCACGAAATGTAGGAATTCCAATAGGTTCGATGGATTCCTTTCCAGGTAAAGCGCTTAGTCTTCATATTCAAGAATTAATTGCGAATGGAAGAATTGAACCTCAACATATTGTTCGAACCTTTCGATTTGATTTTGGACATGAAAGGGATGCACATGGCCTACCATTAAATTTAATTCCTGATTCAGTTTTATCTCTAACTAAAACCTGGAATGGATATTCCATTAGAAGCATTGCCTTCTTATTATTGTTGATTGGTTTTTTAATAAAACTACCCTCGGTTCCCTTTCATACTTGGCTACCTATTGCCCATGTGGAAGCACCAACCCCAATATCTGTAATACTTGCCGCCCTATTATTAAAAGTTGGAGGATACGGCTTACTCAGAACCGCTTGGGGTTATTTCCCAGATGCCGCTATTACCTGGCAAGGAGTAATCAGTGGGTTGGGGTTAATCTCTATTTTGTATGGAGCTTGGTGTGCCTTAGCCCAAAAAGATTTAAAACGTATGGTTGCCTATTCTTCCATTTCGCACATGGGATATGTTTTATTAGGTTTTTCTGCTTATCAATATGGGGGGGTTACAGGATCCATGTTACAACTCTTTAACCATGGAATTGTTTCTGCAAGTCTGTTCCTATTGGTAGGTGTAATTTATGACCGAACCCAAAACAGAGATATGAATAGTTATCAAGGTCTCTGGAAACCTATGCCTGCATTTACTGGATTTACCTTATTAGCCTTTTTTGCTGCCATGGGGATTCCCGGATTAAATATTTTTATTGGAGAACTGTTGGTGTTAAGTGGAGTATTTCATACCCCTGAATTATCTTTAACCGTTAAGCTACTTGCAACCACAGGAATGATTTTTTCTGCTGCTTATTATTTAAGAGCCACCAATCAATTATTTTTTGGTTCATTTAATACCCTTGAGGAAAGTTGGAAAGAAAAATTAAAAGATTTAACCCTTAGGGAATGGATCATTTTACTACCGTTGGCTATCTTGACGCTACTCTTAGGACTATTTCCTCAATTACTCACACACTTATTTGATGTGGGATTATCCAATTGGTTACCTCAACCCTGACCTATGGAATTTTATGTTGGAAATTTAGAAGGTCAAATTGCTCACTTGCGGCAAAGTTTAGGACATTTTGGGCCTGAATTGTTTCTGTGTGGTTGGATATTAGTTCAACTGTTAACTTCTGTAATTCCCATCATTCGTAAAAACCCATATGTTCCTACTATTCTTTCTGGAATTGGCATTCTAATTACTGCCATCCTAGTTGGAGATCAGTTTAATACCCTAAAATATACCCTCCAATTTGATTGGTTCATGGGGATGGTCAGAGTAGATGGACTTACCCTTATTTTTAAACTTTTTGCGATTTTCTCCGCCTTTGGGATATGGTTAATGACCCTCTCTAAAAACAAACAATTTGAATGGGGTTCAGAGTTTTATTTTTTTTTATCCATCGGACTTTTAGGAATGTTGTTATTATCTGGCGCAGTAAACCTATTGATGATTTTTTTATGCTTAGAAATAATTTCACTCATTTCTTATTTATTAACCGCCTATTTTAAAAAACCCAAAGTAGGTGCAGAGGCTGCTGTAAAATATTTTATTTATGGATCTGTTTCTTCCGCCATTCAGTTATATGGCATATCCCTATTGTATGGCATCTCTGGCACTTTAGAAATTAATGATCCTGGATTTATTCAAGGATTGATTTCAGATCATGGGTATTTAGCAATACTTGCATTATTGTTTTGGGGAGTAGGGTTGGCGTTTAAATTAGTGGCGGTTCCTTTTCATTTTTGGAGCCCAGATGTGTATGCTGGTGTGCCAGCTTCAATTGCATCTTTCTTGGCAAATGGACCTAAGTTAATTGCTTTGGTAATCGTCATCCGATTTTCTCATTTATTCTATGGCACCCCGTTGCAATCTGGCTTTCAATTATTGATAGCTTGTGTAGCGATATTATCAATGTTTTGGGGAAACCTTGGAGCCCTGCGTCAACACAAGCTCAAACGACTATTGGCATATTCTGGCATAGCGCACACCGGATATTGGTTATCATTAATTGCCTGCCAACAACCCGAAGCAGAAACAGCCTTAATCTGGTATGGCTTTATTTATTTACTGGCAAGTTCGGGTGCATTTATTGCCTTATCTCGATTAGAGTATTTTACCAACACTGATGAGATCCGACTTTGGACGGGCATTGGAAAAACGTACCCATGGACTTCTGCTTCCTTGGTTATCTGTTTGGCCGCCTTAGGAGGCTTGCCTCCAACAGCAGGTTTTTTTGCGAAAATAAATTTATTAATTCCTTTGTTTCAACAATGGCAAAATCAATCTGAGGCGATTTGGTTAGCATTACTTTTATCAGTCCTATTTAATACCCTTTTAGCCCTGTATTATTATCTTTCCCCGGCAAGAGGATTATTCTTAAAATCAGAGCCAACCATTTTGAATTCAACTCTTACGTTCGAGTATTTACCCCCTGTTTGGTTAATGCCTTTAGCCTTAATCGTTCTAGGAATTGTCCCTCTTACTGAGGCGTTAAAATGGATGAGTACTATATTACAAATTGGGGTGGTTGCCCATTAGGGCTTATCATCCCCTTTCAGAATGCTTTATTATTAATTTTCTGAGGATAAAATTCGATTATCTAAAAATTCAGTAGCTTTGTTATTGCTATGAAACATTCTGTACTGCTGGCAGGATTTATTTTAATTATGGGTTCCGGGATATTATTCACGGGATGCAAAAGAAATTGTGGGGTTTGTCAAAAAACAATTACTCGCACCACACAAGCCGGAACAACGGTACAAACCTTACCCAATATTCCAGCCTGTGGTAAAGACTACGACCAAATGAATGGTAATGTGGATCGCGAAGAATACGGTAATGGCGCTAGTCTCGAGGTAGTCATTACAGAAACCCGTTGCGGTAGAAGATAAGACTTACTTATTTCTTCTTTTTAAAATACCCAAAACCCAAAACAACAATCCGATCATTACTGCAATTTTTCCAATATAATCTCCATATTGGGCATAGAAAGTAATATGGGTAAAAAGTGGAAGTTTTTTATCAATAGCTTTTGCAATTCCCCATTCCACTTCTTTATATCTATATCCTTTTTCATCTACAAATAAGGAAATGCCTGTATTTGCACTTCTCGCCACACAGCGTCTATTTTCAATGGCTCTAAGAACAGATAATCCTGCATGTTGGATATAGCCGGAAGAACGCCCCCACCAACCATCATTGGTGATTACTGTTAATAGACTTGCCCCTAAAAGAGGATACTCTCTGGCATAATTACCAAATGCCGATTCATAACAAATCAACACTCCAACGGGTACTCCTTTCCGAGTAAATAAAGCTTTCGCTGAATCTGATTTCCCATACGAACCCAATCCACCACCAATATCAATATTGTAATCTTTCAGAAAACTTAATTGATCTAAAAAAGGAATTCGTTCAACCATAGGAACCAACCATCCCTTTTGATGGGTACGAAATTGAGAACTGCCAATAATTACTGCTGAATTGCAGTAGTCATAATACCCATTATCAAAGGGACGGGAGGCACTGGACACATCCGGAGAATCAAATTGACGTAGCTCTGTAAACCCTGTTAATATTGATAACTGAGGATACTTTGCTACTAAAGTCCAAAAGCCTTTGAACAATTCACTTGTCGAAATCTCATGTGTCCATACCGCTTCTGGAATTGCTGTTTCCGGTAATACTACCAAATCAATGGTATCTGCCCCTGGAGCATCTGCCAATTGATAAAACCCCGTTAATTGAGCTTCTAATCCATCATGATCAAACTTAACATAGGGATCAATGTTAGGCTGTATTACCCGCACATTCATTGAAGCTGACGACTGAAAAACTTCTCGATTGGCATCCAAAATCCAATAATTAAGCCCTAATGGTAAACAAGCTATTAGTAAAAATGCAATAATAGATAGACCTTTCACCCTTCGGCTTTTTATTCCTACCCAAACCGAATATGCGAAAGCATTTAGGACAAGAATCCATAAGGACACCCCCAAAACCCCTGTAAATTCAGCATATTGTAGAAATTCAGGAAAATTGGTGAAACTATTTCCCAAGGTTAACCAGGACCAGGATAAGTCCCAGTTATAATGTAAGAATTCGAAGCCAATCCAAAATACAATTAAACAAATTCCCTTTAGCCAAATTGGAAGTCTTGGAAATAACATCGCCCAAATCAAAATTGGGATGGACATAAATAATGGGTTTAGCAATACCGCAACCAACCCTGCAAGAAAACTACTAAACGCCTCATCGGTGGGTACATGCCAAGCTGTTAATGCCAACCAATAACAGGCTCCAAGATTCCATATAAAGAATGTGAAATAAGAATATCGAAAAGCCATTTTATATGGCTTGATTCCCTTTACCAGATTGGTTTTCCAGCCTTTTTTCCATAAGGGTTGAAAGGAAATGGTTCTCAACAGCAGATTCCATTTGCCCGGGGCAGTGGAAGGAAGAGGTTCTGAAGAAATAGAAAACAAAACCTCCAACAAGGGAACTCCAGCAATCCAAATTAAAAAAGGAAATGGAAATGGCGGAAAAGCCAACACCAATAATAATCCTGAAAGGAGGAGTTTTAAATAATTATTTTTCATTGCCTCCTAAAATAATTACCCATTCGCCCTTGGGAACAGTTCCTTGTAAAGCACTTTTCACTTCTGCCAAACTTCCTCGAAAATGTTTTTCAAACTTTTTGCTTATTTCTTTGGAGACCGACACCAATCGATCTTCCCCGCAAATTCCTGAAAGTTCCTCTAGTGTTTTTAATAACCTATGGGGAGATTCATATAAAATAATGGTTCTCGTTTCAGGTTGAAGTTGCTTTAATCGAGTTTGTCTTCCTTTCTTAACCGGTAAAAACCCTTCAAATACAAATCGGTCACAAGGCAAACCACTATTGATTAATGCAGGAACAAAAGCAGTTGGTCCAGGTAAGGTCTCAATTTCTAAACCTGCCTTCAACGCCTCTCTCACCAATAAAAAACCGGGATCAGAAATCCCAGGGGTTCCGGCATCACTGACCACACTCAGCTTCCAATTTTCAGTTTGTACTTGCTCAATTAATCGGTTAACTAAAGCATGTTCATTATAGGAATGCAAAGAAATTAAGGGGACGGTAATATTAAAGTGATTTAATAAATTTCGGGTCACCCGTGTATCCTCGGCTGCTATTTTATCTGATTCTTTTAAATACCGAAGCGCTCGAAGGGTAATGTCTTCAAGATTGCCAATCGGTGTTGGAACCAGAGTTATGGTGCCCATGAATTATTCCGGTAATCCAACTAAAGGATCCAGGGTTGCTTGTGCAACATAGTGATAGTTCGGCCTGCTTTCGGCATACCAAGATTGAGCCTCATCCTCAAAGCCTGCATTTAGTAAACTTTTATACAAAGGCACAATAAACTTCCGTCTGCCGGTTCTGAATAAAAACGACTGCAATGATTCCATCATTGGATAATATTTAGAGCTTATCCCCAATAAAAACCAGGCACTTGAAATTTCGGCATTTCCGCTAGAGGAAAAATGAAACATAGCATCCAATTTCGTTAAAACGTCAATGGGAGATGGCTTCGGTAATCCTCTTAAGTAATGTAACCATTCATGTGTGCTCCACCCACGGGTAATCGCAGGGGTTGGTAGTTCCCCTTTTTTTAATTGGATATCCAACACCTGTTGAACCGCTTCAAAACGAGCAGATACAGGCCCCTTTTCACTTTTGGGTAATCCGGGTTTATAAATCCAGGCTTCAGGGGAAACTGCTTTCCACAATTTATCATCGGTCAAGAGTAGCTCTTTTAATTGAACTAAGAAACCTTCTGTATCAATAGCTTTAAAGGCATTCTTCTCAAAATACTGAACCAAGAACTTATCCATCGCGGCACGCCCAACCACTGATTCAATTTTACACAACAATAAATATCCCTTTTCATAGGCAATTTCATTCATGCCTTCATCCGGGTCTTGATCTGATAGTTTAAGTTTTAAACAGGTAGCATCTGGTTTACCTTTAAATTCTTTTAAAGTTTGTTGAAGATCTTGCCAACCCAATACTGCCAGCATTTTTGCATATTCCGCTCCTTCAATGGCCTCCATTATTCTTCTTTCAAAATAAACGGTAAACCCTTCATTTAGCCAGAAATCATTCCAGGTAGCATTGGTTACTAAATTCCCTGACCAAGAATGCGCTAACTCATGGGCAACTAAACTCACCAAAGATCTATCTCCGGATAAAATGGTCGGAGTTACAAAGGTGATACAAGGATTCTCCATTCCCCCAAAGGGGAAGCTCGGAGGTAACACCAACAAGTCATATCTATCCCATCGGTAAGGGCCATAGAGTTTAGCTGCGGTTTCTAACATGGATTGTAAAGCAGCAAACTCGTATGCAGCAACGCTTAACACGCCAGGTTCTGCATATACTCCCGTATTTGGACCCAAGGGTCTGAAATCCAAAACCCCAACAGCAATAGATAACAAATATGCCGGAATCGGATAAGGCATACGGAAGCTATATTCTCCAGTTGAGGATAGGCCAGATTTATTGGGAGCACTCATGAGTGCGCGCATTCCCTTAGGAACTTTTATTTTGGCAGAATACGTAAATCTATATCCTGGACCATCTTGCAAGGGTATCCAACTTCTGGCTAAAATAGCTTGAGACTGACTAAACAAAAATGGATGTTGATGGTCATCCGTTTGGGAGGGAGAAAGCCATTGTAACGCTGGGGATTCCGGATGCGTTTCGTATTCAATCTTTACCACCTGGGTATCCGAAAGAAGTACTATTCGAAGACTCTCCCCTTTCCAGGCTTGACCCGTTTCCGCAAGAGTGTAGGCCAATTCTTCGTCCTTCTCACTTGTGATGCTATGAATCGTTAAAAGACGTGAATCTAACCACAAGGTGGTTGATCCCTCAGCCCGTGAAAGTTGAAGCGTAACCGAACCCTTCAATTTTCTATTTTCAAAATCAACTGTTAAATCCAACTCCAGATGCGTTACCCTAACCTCAGCGGGATTTGCACAAGAATGTGGATCTGGCCCCACAGCCTGGCTTATTTCATTTGTCATGTTAAGTAAAATTACTCCAATTCTTTACTTCATCCTTCCGAATTACAAACCTACGAATCCCAATCGAGTATTTGAACAAGGATTACACGAGCTATATCCCCAAATTGTGGATGGTTAATCCTGTAAGAAAATTACCTTTGTATTATGTCCTTCCAACAGTTATCGGGTTTAGAGAAACCTACTGAAGTAGTATTGAGAGCAATATCTACTGGACATATGACCCATGCGCTATTGTTGTCAGGTCCTGCTGGAAATGGCAAAATTGGGTTTGCAAATGCTATTGCTGAATTTCTGAATTGTACTAACCCTACAGATTCGGATAGTTGCGGGGTTTGTGCCCACTGCACGAAAATAAGAAAACTCATTCATCCAGATGTGCATTTTATTTTGCCCATCTATTCCATAAAACAAGAGGGAAGCAGCCAAGGACAAAAAACTACCGGAGATTTTATCGCTCAATTCAGACCTAGATTTATTGATAATAATTGGATTGAATTAGAAGATTGGGTTCAACAACTGGATTCTGAAAATAAACAAGTCATGATTGGGGTAGATGAAATCCGGGATTTAAAACGCAAACTTTCTTTACGTGCATTTGAAGCAAAATATAAAGTTGTTATTATTTGGCATGCGGAAAAAATGCGAACAGAAGCCGCCAATGCTTTATTAAAACTACTCGAAGAACCTCCTGCCAATACGATATTAATCTTAACCACTGACGACCCCTCAGCTTTACTGGCAACCATTCGATCTAGATGTCAACAATTATTAATTCCTAGAATTGATATCGAACCCATTCAAACTGAACTTATGCAACGGTATCACTTGCCGGAAGATCAAGCTCGGCAAGTGGCTTTAATGGCTGAAGGAAGTGTACGCAAAGCACAACAAATTGTAGAACGGGATAGTGGACAATTGAGTGATAAATTTCAGGAATGGATGCGCCTTTGTTTTGATGGTCGTTATGATGAACTCTCCCGGTTAGCAGAAGATTTATCCAAAGAAAGCAGAGAGTTCCAAAAATATTTCCTGGAAAATGCTTTGCAAAAACTAAAAGACACCTTACACGCTCAATATTTACCGGAAACAATTTCTTTATTTATAGAATCAGACCAGAAATTCTTAAAAAACTTTAGTAAAGTAATGTCTATCGAAAAATTAAATACCATTAGTGAATTAATCGATGAAGCCATTTATCATATTACTCGAAATGCTAATGCTTTTATGGTATTTACGGCTTTATCCCTAAATATTAATAAAGTATTTAAATCGAAAACACTGGAACCGCAAAAGATAAATTAATTTATAATATATACCAATTAAAAAATCACCCTACATTCCTTAATCCCATTTTTTTCTAAAATCTCCCTGAGAAAAAAACTTTTCAATGAGACAATATAACATTACGAAAAAATATCTGCTGCCCATTTCCCGAATTCTTAAATTGGATTTCCCATGTTTTCGGTTGGTCCAAGAATTAGGTAATACCGCATATGAGTACCCTCGCACAATCGCTTTTAAGGGTAATTCTAATGTTAAATTAAAATGCGGAGATAAAAAGGGTTTTAATCCTTCAATGGTTTCTTTACGATATAATTTAAATGCATTGGTACAATCATTATATCGAAAACCAAAAGTTAGTCTAACAATAGAATTCGCCAAACGATTAATCATCAATTTTGTTTTCGGATAATCGCTTACTTTTCCTCCTTTTATAAATCGGCTACCAAATACACAATCCAATCCATCCTCCTTCATCTTAAAATAAAATCGTAATAAATCTTCAGGGGAATCGGATAAATCCGCCATAACGACTGCCACACAATCGCCATGAAAATTTTCCAGTCCCTTTCTTACGGCATATCCAAAACCATTTCGGGGAGGAGGATTGGTGACATATCGTAGGGTAGGAATAGATTGCATCAGGGTTTCTAATACTTCAATAGAATTATCTTTTGAATTATCATTTACCACTAAAATTTCATGCGGCACTTGTGCTGTGCTTAAAGCATTATAAAAAGTATTTAGTGTTTCCGGTAAACTTAAACTTTCGTTATACGCTGGAATTACAATGGATAGTTTCATGGATTCAGGATATTTAATAATTAAACCCGAACCCGCATACTCTCAAAAATTTGAACCAATATATCTTGCAATCCAAATTGATATTCCCAATTTGGAAAATGTGTTCTAAATTTTGACACATCGGATATATACCAAATATGATCGCCGATGCGATTATCTTCAGCATAAGAATAATTCATTTTATTTCCAGTGATTTCCTGACATAAAAGAATTGCTTCTTGCATTGAACAATTAGAAAAACGACTCCCCCCTGCATTATATACTTCGCCTGCTTTTGGGTTTTGATAAAAATGCCAAAACATATTTACTAAATCCCAGGAGTGAATATTATCTCTTACTTGTTTTCCTTTATATCCAAATACGGTATAATGATTTCCGTTAATGGCACATTTCATTAAATAAGAAAGAAATCCATGTAATTGGGTGCCTGAATGTTGAGGCCCTGTTAAACACCCGCCTCTAAATATTCCCACCTTCATTCCAAAATATCTTCCATATTCTTGACATAAAACATCCGCTGCCACTTTTGAAGCACCAAATAAAGAATGTTTACATTGATCAATACTCATATTTTCATCAATTCCTTTTTCATAATAAGGATGGTCAGTAGCAATTTCCCAACGTGTTTCTAATTCTACTAAGGGAAGATAATTGGGGGTATCTCCATAAACCTTATTCGTAGAGGTAAATACAAATACTGCTTCTTGACTATATAAGCGGGTAAGCTCTAATAAATTTAAAGTGCCATTTGCATTTACGGTAAAATCGGTAATAGGCTCTCTGGCAGCCCAATCGTGGCTAGGTTGTGCAGCAGCATGAATAATTAATTTAATGTCTTTTCCATACTCCGAAAATATATTTTCAAGGTCTGAATAATTACGAATATCACAGGAATAATGCCGATAATTCAGAATATCTTTTTCGATATGTTCTAAATTCCAACGAGTAGAAGCATCAGGACCAAAAAAATAGGCTCGATGATCATTGTCAATCCCTATAATTAAATCCATTTTTTCGCTTAAAAAACGAACGGCTTCTCCGCCAATCAATCCAGCTGATCCGGTAACTAAGGCAATGTTCATAGGTTTAACAAGGGTTTAAGCGTGGGTTCATGTTGACGGATCCAATCATAAATATCCGTCATAATATCTTTTATTTTTAATCGCGGACTCCATCCACAATATTGTGTGACTTTTGAATTATCGGTTAAATAAATTCGAATATCTCCAGATCTATTTTCTTTTACCGGATGAATATTTATTTTATTTCCTGTAATCTCCTCACAAATTTTTGTTAATTCTTGTAAAGAGGTGCTAATATTTCTTCCGCCACCAGCATTAAAGGTTTGACCATTTAATTCCTCAAAATGATTTAATTGATAATCTATTAATTCAAATAAATCCTGAATATGTAAAAAATCACGGACTTGTTTTCCGGTTCCTCCATACCCGATATATTGTAAATCTTTTTGCCAGAAATGTTTTGCCATCCATAACACCGCCACGCCTTGATCTACTTTGCCCATTTGATAGGGTCCTGCAATTACCCCGCAACGATTAATAATATAGCGTAATCCTAAAAATTCTTTGTATTCCTCTAAAAATAATTCAGAGGCTAATTTAGTGGTTCCATATAAAGACCGGGCTTTATCTAATGGAAAAGATTCACTAATTCCCAAAGGACTAACTCCAGGAAGCATTTGGTTCGGTGTAATTTCAAATCTTGTTTCTTTTTCTTCCACTAAGATTTGTTCAATATAAGGAATTGGATAAACTCTGCTGGTGGAAAGAAAAACAATATCTGCCTTATGTTTGACAGCATAGTTCAACATATTGAGGGTGCCGCCCAGATTCGTATTTAAACAATATTCGGGCGCAGAATTAATTCCACTCAATACGGAGGGTTCGGCTGCGGCATCAATAATCACCTCACAGGGTCCTACTTCTTCAAAGTCTTCTGGATTTCGAATATCCCCATGAATAAAAGGAATGTCCAATTCTCTCAATCTGGAAATATTTAATTCAGAACCCCTGCGATGAAGATTATCCATCACTCGAACTTTCAAGTTAGGATACTTTTTTTTAAGGAGAAGGGCTAAGTTGGAACCAACGAATCCACATCCACCAGTGATGAGCAAGTTTTCTTTCATTTTAGAAGACGGGATTCTTAAGGGGATAATTCAAGGGAAAGTATTAATAAACAAAGACTTAATTAATATATCTCCCATGGGATTCCGGCTACTCAAAAATAAGGAAGGTTCTGCTCTTATGCAAGGTGGGTTTTCTTTCTGTAACCTGCTAGAATACGATACCGTATGTGTAATTTCACGTCCTCATTTTCAACTGCATGGAATTTCTACAAGACCCGGCTTTTTGGGCCAGCCTATTTACGCTTACTGCTATGGAAGTGGTGCTCGGAATAGACAATATTATTTTCGTTTCCATTATTGCGGGTCGCCTACCGGCAGATCAACAAAAAAGAGCTCGTTTCATAGGTCTCAGCTTAGCACTCATTATTCGAATTTTATTGTTGTGTATGATCTCTTGGCTAGCTGGCTTAACCCAGGCACTTTTTGTGTTGGCAGATCACCCCATATCAATCCGCGATATGATTATGATGGCAGGTGGACTATTTCTTTTGGGAAAATCAACTTTAGAAATTCACTATAAACTTGAAGGGGAAGACCCAGATAGCAACAAAAAAATTAAATCCCCAGGATTTACCCAAATCATTATTCAAATTTTACTTTTAGATTTAGTATTTTCTATTGATTCAATTATTACTGCTATAGGGCTGGTACAAGAAGTAGGCATTATGATAACGGCAGTTATAATTTCCATGATGATCATGATGATTTTTGCTTCTAAAATCAGCAATTTTATTGAGAAACATCCTACCTTAAAAATGCTAGCATTATCCTTTTTATTAATGGTTGGTTTATTATTAATTGCCGAAGGGTTAGGAATGCATGTACCGAAAGGATATGTCTATTTTGCAATGGCTTTCTCATTTGGAGTAGAAATGCTCAATTTGAGACTTCGTAAGAAAACACATCCGGTAAAACTTCATAGCGATTTTCCAGACAAGCCTTAAATGGCTGGAATATATTTACATATACCGTTTTGCAGACAAGCCTGTAATTATTGCGATTTTTATTTTATTACTAAGCAAAATAAAAAAGACAATTTTGTTCAAGCTTTATTATTAGAATTAGAATTACAGAAAAATAGATTAGACGGTCACGAACCAATAGAAACTTATTATTTCGGCGGAGGAACACCGAGCCAATTATCAGATAAACACATAGATGATATATTAAATATATTATATAAATGGTATCCAATTATTCCAGGAGGAGAAATCACCTTGGAAGCAAATCCAGATGACCTATCCCCTGAGAGAATCCGGAGATGGAAAGCAGCTGGGATCAACCGATTAAGTTTAGGCATACAGTCCTTAGACGAAGCTCAACTACATTGGATGCACCGTGCCCATACTGCTGGGCAAGCCCTATCGGCAGTGGCTATGTGTCAGGATGCAGGTATGACTAATCTCACTTTAGATTTAATCTATGGCCTTCCGAAAACAAAACCGGGAGCTTGGGAAAAACAATTACTTTGGTTAAAAGATCAACAGGTACCTCATTTCTCAGCGTATGCTTTAACGCTTGAACCTCGAACAAGACTTTCCAAAGAAATTGCAAATGGAACTCAAGCACCTTTGGAGGATTCAGAAATGATAAACTGTTTTACTATCTTAGAATCCTTTATTCATTCCACTAATTATGAAGCTTATGAAATTAGTAATTTTTCGCTTCCCGATTTTCGAGCAAAACATAATAGTGCCTATTGGTCTGGAAAACCTTATTTAGGATTTGGCCCTTCTGCCCATAGTTTTATCTCTCCGCATAGAATTCATACCCTACCCGATTTAAATTCGTATTTAACACAATTAATTAATTTTAATCAATTACCTCCTCATTCAATCGAAAATTTAACGGAGCATGATTTTATTAATGAATATATCTTAACCCGATTAAGAACTATTGAAGGAATTAATTTAAATTTCTTGCGAGAAAAATATAATTATGATCTATCTAAAGAATTCCCGTCTGAACTTCAGGAATGGAATACTAAAGGATGGATTCAATATTCTGAAGAAAACATTTCCTTAACCTGGAAAGGCAGATTACAAGCGGATGGAATTAGTTCCAGCTTATTTAAAATTTAATAAACTTATTTAGGGTTGAATAATTAAAGGCCGAGAAAACTCACCTAATTGGGTTCGAATAAAATAAATACCCGGGGATAATGAATTAAGATTAACAGGGATTTCCGCAGGATAGGTGCCCAACTTTACTCCTGTGGCAGAAAATAATACCCATTGTTTTTCTTTCTTGGATTGTACCAATACCGTTTGCTGCGCTGGATTCGGGTAAATTTGTAATGTATTACTCTCTTCTGCTTCAGGATATAAAGCGGAGGGTTGACACATTACCAGATTTAATCTTTTCCAAATTTCATTGGGTAAAACAATAGGAACTAAACCAGTTCCATCTCCATCCCCCATACGAATGAAAAACAATCCTTTACTGGGAGCAATACTTAATATCTGGCCGTTTTTCCCTAAGGCAGAAAACATATCTGAAGGTGCATCTGGGGCATAAGAACCGGCAAATGTAATTTGTGAACCCGGAACCATAAATGTCGGACCCCCATTTAACCACCACAAATACCCATACGCCAAATTAAGATTTTGAGAAGAATGGGTCATTTGATAAAAATAGTTAGTATCGGTTAACACCCCTGTTTGATTCCAAATTCCTTTATTTTGAATGAGTATTCCAAATCGGGCTAAGGACCGTGGTGTGGATACAAAAACATTATTATATCCCACGGGGTAATAAGCACCTGTCATTCCGGTAACAGAGGCTATGCGGGTTTGAAAAAACTGATTAATGGAAAGACCGGTTGATTGCTGAATTACTCCATCCAATAAAGTATAAGGGGCATTGTGATACGCCCATCTATTTCCGGGAGGAGATAAATATTTAAGACACGTGTCTATGGTGCAGTCTTTATCTGCAACACCATCATCTAGTCCAGAAGTCATAGTAAGTTGATGTCGAATGGTAATGGCGTCTTCTTCTTGCGGGGTTAAAGAGGTCCATCCTGTCCCTAAATATTGAGAAGTGGTATCTGAAATATTTAAATGCCCTTCCTGTTGGGCTATACCTACTAAGGTGGCTGTTAATGATTTTCCGGCAGAAGCCCAATACCAAAGGCTATCTTTGGTAAAAGAACCAAAGTATTTTTCAAGCACTATTTTTCCATCCTTAACTACCAAAAATGCTTTTGTGTTTTGACTATCTAAATAGGAATATAAGGGGGGTATTTGATCTGGACACCAGCCCAAATCAATAGGAGAAAGCGTGTCCCAAGTACTATTTCCTATTGGAGGAAAATATAAGGATTGTGCAGATAGGTTATTAAAAAAGCTATTGAATAAAACAACTAAAAGACAAATTCGTAACATAATTTATAAATTAATTTATCAAACAAATCCCGCAAATTGCGCTAAGAAACGAACATCATTTTGAGAATATAAACGTAAATCGGGAACCCGATATAAAAGTTGGGCTATTCTTTCCACACCCATTCCAAAGGCAAATCCACTATAAATTTCAGGATCTATCCCACAATTAAGTAATACTTGTGGATCAATCATACCACAACCCATAATTTCCACCCAGCCGGAATGTTTACACACTGCACATCCTTCCCCTCCCCTTTACAAATCAAACAGGAGACATCTAATTCTGCACTAATTTCAGTAAAGGGAAAATAAGAGGGTCTTAATCGAATTTGGGTATCGCTCCCAAATAAGGTTTGGGTAAAATGTTGGAGCGTTTGTTTTAAATCCGAAAAGCTGATGTTTTTATCAATACAAAAACCATCAATTTGGTGAAAGAAACAATGGGCTCTAGCCGACACTGCTTCATTTCTATACACCCTTCCCGGTGCAATTACTCTCAACGGGGGTTTATGTTTTTCTAATACACGTACTTGAACAGAAGTACAATGCGTGCGAAGTACAAAGTCTTCAGTAATAAAAAATGTATCCTGCATTTCACGTGCGGGATGATGAGGCTCAAAATTTAATGCCGTAAAATTATGCCAGTCATCTTCGATTTCGGGACCTTCCGCAACTACATATCCTATTTTTTGAAAGGTTCGGACAATGCGAGATTGCACGATGGACAAGGGGTGCCGACTTCCAGCCAAAAACACATCCCCTGGTAAGGTTAAGTCTGAAGGCTGTTGAGATTTGGTCTGAGATTTTATTTCTGTATTATCAGCAAGTTTATGAGCTGCTAATTCTTTTAATGCATTTAATAATCCCCCAATTCTTTTCCGATCTTCTGTTGGAATTGATTTTAATTCCTCAAATAATGCATTAATTAAGCCTTTCCGAACAACATATTTATTTTTAAAAGATTCTGCTTTTTCAAGTGTACCTATTTCTGCTGCTTCAATTTCTTTTTGTAAAGCAAGGATTTTATCTTCCATGAGTATAAAATTACTATTTACCCGTAATACTTATGATTTGAGCAATAAATTATTTTGTAGAATTTAATTTAATTACCCAAGGTTCAGGCCAAACGGGAATAGGCCGCTCCGGATTTAATTCATGGGCCTTTAAAGCTTCAGGCCAAGAGGGTCCGTGAAAGAAATAAGCTGAATCGGTAATATAATATCCAAAACCCACGACAATTGCCCAACTTACCATAATCATTGAAATTCGTCTTCTCCAAACCTGTACTGCATTTTTGCTTGCGAGTAAAAAAGCCAATAGTAGCAATACATTGGGAGCAAATCCATACCTGTTTTCCACGCTCATCAATACCATTTCTTTACTTCCAATCCCCGATAATTGGCCGGCTGAAGACAATAAACTAATTACCACCATACTTGCCAATAACCATAATATTGCGGGGGTCTTGCGTGCTTCTGCGAATATCCAACGATAACCCGCCAATGCAAGCGCAATTATTCCATACCAAAATCCCTGTTTCCAAAACACCTCGCCTACCAATTGTGTGGACATATATCGGCTATAGTAACCCAGCCAAGGTAAGCCAATATGGCGAACAGCAAAAGAAGGAAGTACATGCGAAAAATCTCTGCTGACCTGACGCGTTTGATTTTGTAAGGAAACTAAAACCGCTAAAAATTGAACACAACCTGCACCGGTTAACCATAAACATTGGTCGAGCCTTGCTTTATCTTTATCCAAAAAATATCGAAGCCAAAATAGGGGCAATAAAAAACAGGCGACAGGCCCGGTAAGTCCAATAATTAATAAATAAATCCTTAATCCCCATTTAGGAATTTTATGGTTAGTGGGAGAACATAATATTATTCCTGCGCCAGCACCAAAATGAAAATGAATGGTGGTGCACGTTAACCAAACCTCATTGCTGGGAGTAGCAAATAAAATTAATAATAGGGCTAATCCTTTATGCCAACTTTCGGTAAGCAGTCCGCTTTTAAATATTAAATACACTAAAGATAATTGTGCGAGTAATGCCAAACCGATATCTGCATAAGGGGCATATCGCAAGGGCAATGCTGCGGCAATAAGTGCTGCGATGCGAGGATAAATACCGTAAAATCCATCCTGGTTTTTCAGAAACGGTTGATACCAGGAATAATTCATGGCATCCGCAAAATAATTACTGCCCATTTCTGCCCAGAATCTTCCTTCTATAATAATTTTAGGAACTCGTAATAATATTAAAATCCCACCGAATAATATTCCTATTTCATCCGAAAATCTTATTTTTTGCAAAACTTTTTTCATGGTTTCAATTTTTAATTTAAAGATTTAAGAAATCAAATTGGCTTAAATTATTTACCCTTACTTTTAATTTATGAATCATTATTTTGAGTTAATTACTTCAACTACAAAATAGTTTTTTTTGCCTTTTTGAATTAACAGAAATTCGTCTTCGATTAAATCTTGAAGGGTTAATATTTGATCAGGATTTTCAATTTTTTGTTCATTTATTTTTAATCCTCCACCTTGCACCATTCTTTTTAATTCTGCTTTAGAAGGAAATACTTGAATATCTGTTAATAGCTGAGCGACTGAAACCCCTGAGGAAAACAAGGCTCTTTCCACTTGTGCGCCGGGGACTGTTTTCCGTACTTCATCAAACCAAGGTTCTTTTAGCGATCGGTTTTGAATTCCTCCTTTTCCAAATAAAAAATCGGTAGCTGCCTTAGCAGATTCCAATGCATTTATACCATGTACCAATAGCGTCATTTCCTGCGCCAATGCTTGTTGTAATTCTCTTGCCTCAGGTTTATTTTTTTGTTGGTCCAGTAGTGCCAGAATTTCTTCCTGACTAGAAAAACTAAATAAATAAATATACTGACTTGCTTCTTCATCAGATATATTTAACCAAAATTGATAAAACTGATAAGGGGAAGTTTTCGTTGGATCTAACCAAATATTTCCCCCTTCACTTTTACCGAATTTAGTTCCATCTGATTTAGTAATTAAGGGGATGGTTAATGCAAAACCTTCTCCACCCCCAATTCGGCGAATCAATTCAGTTCCTGCGGTGATATTTCCCCATTGATCAGATCCTCCCATTTGGAGTTTACATCCATGATTTTTATATAAATAATAAAAGTCGTATCCCTGAATTAATTGGTAAGAAAATTCTGTAAAGGATAATCCTCCAGCTTCCATTCTTCTGGAGACGGAGTCTTTAGCCATCATATAATTTACAGTTAAATGTTTACCTACTTCCCGCATAAAATCCAGAAGCCCCATCTGTTTATACCAATCATAATTATTTAATAATACAGCAGCATTAGGACCGGGGGTAAAATCCAAAAATTGGCTTAATTGTTTTTGTACTCCTTCTACATTTTGTTGAAGTTGATCTGCATTTAACAAATTTCGTTCTTCTGATTTTCCGGATGGATCCCCAATCATTCCGGTTGCTCCACCAATAAGGGCAATAGGTTTATGCCCTGCCTTTTGAAGCCGCATCATCAAAATAATCTGCACAAGGCTACCCACATGTAAAGAATCAGCGGTAGGGTCAAATCCGATATAGGCTGTCACTTGCTCCTGTTGAAGTAGAGCTTCGGTTCCCGGCATTACGTCTTGTAGTTTACCCCTCCAGCGCAGTTCTTCAATAAAATTGTTCATGCGGTAAAATTAGGGAATAGATAGTAAGTAAATAACTATTCAAGAGCCAGGAATCCTTTGTATTTTTCGGAATGCATAAATATTTGCCCTTAGGATTACTCATATTCTATCTTCTATTCAGGGGTGGGCTCATGCTAAATTCTGGGATTTATTGGGATGATTGGCTTTTATTGTTCCGAAAAGCAGGGGAAGGTTTATCTGCTCCAGATCCCAGAATGTTTATTTATGATCTCTTGAATCAAAGTCCGAATCCTATTCTAGGATATAGAATAATTTCTTTTTTAGCTCTGGGGATAGGTATGATAGCTTGGTATTATAGTCTTAAAAAACTTATTCATCCAGAAATTGCATTTATTTTATCTCTGGGATATATACTGTTGCCCTTAAATAATGCCAGAATTGCAGCTATAAATTTACCCTATGCAATTTCGGAAGGAATTAATGCATTGGCTTTTTTATTATTATTAAATCGGAAGATTTTGTTATCAGTTCCTTTATTTATTTTATCTTTTATCACTCCTGCGTATTATGTATGGATGTATGCTGAATTAATGATAGTATTTATATATTTTCGTTATTCTACTTCAAAATCATTTCATCCTATTGTTTGGGTAGGGTTATTTTGTTTACCTATTGTGGGTTGGATGATTCGAGGGGAGTATTTTAATCCTGTTGGAAATTATGCGGCCTATTATGCCGTAACTCCTGAACGAATATTTAATGCATTCCTCAGAATTCCAGTAGTAGTCGTTAAACAATTTTTAGGATTAGGGTTAGAAATATGGAGATTAATAACTCCATTTAGTATATTATTATTTATTTCCTTTTATTTTTTATTTCCCATACCCATTCAATATAAAGGAATTTGGACTAAATATTTAGGGGGGATAGGTATTTTACTTATGGGGGTTGCTGTATTTCCTTATTTAGTACTAGGATTAGAACCCAGCTTTACCGACTGGAATAGTCGTCATCAATTATTATTACCCATAGGGATGAGTGCAGTAATTACATGGGTATTCTTAATCATTAATAAAACTAAAGGGAGAATAATTAGTTTGGGGTTATTAGCGCTTTTATGTTCAACTGTAATTAGTCAACAAATAGAATGGTTTCAGGATGAACAGAAACAAAATAAAGTAATTATGTGGATGAAAAATCATGAAAAGGAAATTAAGCCGGGGGTAATAGTAATTGCCGATAAATCCCAGATTCCCTTTGCTGCTAACCGCAAACTTCGATTTTATGAATTAACGGGTATGTGGAATCGAATATCCACCAATCAAAACAGGTGGATTTGTTGGAATTATTGTAATCAATTTCCTGATTCTAGTTTTTATACTTCTTTATATTATTTAAAGAATTATTCCGGAGGAAAATATCAAACTAAAATATTTCCGTAAGGTTAACTTATTTTAGTAAGAATTCCCCATTGGCTATACATTACATATTGTTGAGCAGTTTTCTGTAATCCTTCAATTTGTTCAGGGCTTAGGGGTTTAATTTTTTTTGCTGGTACTCCTGCATATAAATAGCCTGGTTCTGTTTGAAAATTCTCTAACACTAAAGCCCCTGCAGCGATAATTACATCCGAAGCAATAAAAGCATGATCTAAAACTCGTGCGCCCATTCCTATTAAAACCCGATCCTCAACTGTACACCCATGTACAATTGCTCCGTGACCAATGGACACTTCATTCCCTATTTTTAGGGATGCTTTTTTATAGGTACAATGAAGAATTGCGCCATCTTGAATATTGGTTTTATTGCCCATTCGGATAGAATGTACATCCCCTCTTATCACTGCCTGAAACCAGATGCTACATTCTGACCCGATTTGAACATCCCCAATTATAGTAGCATTTTCCGCTACATAGGTGTCGTTTCCAAATGAAGGCGTAATATCATGACAAGGTAAAATAATCATAAACAAAAATATTAAGGGTAAGAAAGGTTAAGAATTAATATTAGGCCTTTTATATTTTTTATTTACAATTCCTCGCCTCCAGGCTCTACTCCATCCAAATAATATTAATAATAGTAAAGGGGCGCCTAAATTAAGAATTCGAATTAAATTCTCTTTTCCTTTTACTTTTTGTAAATCTAAGGCTCTATATTGTAAATCTTTGGCTCGAATATTAATTAAACTTTCGCCTCCCAATAAATAATCAATGGCATTGAGAATAAAAGTTTTATTGTCATACGCCATAAAATCCACTTTACCGCGCACATCTTCTCCAATTGCGACTTGCCCATCGCCTACAACAATCATGCGGGTATCCTGAACATTACGTGGTAAAAAACGCGCAGTTGGAAGTTCCTGAGCATTGGCATCCACGGGTATATCTCGATTTTGAAATAGGGATTCAAATCTACCTTCAATAAGCGTTCCGACAAGTTTTCTCCCTTTACCATTTAAGGCTTCCGGGGGAGGGGGTTGACGAATAGCTTGATTTAAATCAATAAATAATTGCCCTGGCAAACTTCTGGAATATCGAGAAGTAAGCATTAAAGGAATATGCCGAATATTGGGGCGACTATACGTATCAATAGAAGAAACATATCTTAATTTAATGGCTTCTAAATTCCTTGTAATGGGATGCTCTGCTAATGCGGTTATTAAAGGATAATAAATCCAAGGTTGCGCAGTAAAAGTAGGAGGTGCATTGGGATTGGGAATTACCAATTCCATTGTAGAACAATTAAGGTCTTGAATTAAATCATAATTAATTTTAAATCCATAGCGCATAAATAAATCATCCAAATTTAAATTACGAAGGCGGGTCATTCCTTCTGCTGCATAATGCAGATTAACTTCTTCCTGATCCAATAACCATAGTATTTTTCCTCCCCGCATTAGGTATTGATCTATTTCATATTTATCTCTTTCAGAAAAAGCAGTATCGGGTTGAAAAATACATAAAACAGCAACAGAAGGAGAAATTGATTCGCCTGTATGTGTTTCTACTTCAATTGGAATATATAAATTAGATAAATCATGACTCAATTCTTGAATATAATTATTGGGCGTTTCCTGATGCCCTTTTAAAATGCCTACAATTTTTTTACTTCCTTGGGTAAGGCGACGGAGTGCATGAATAAATTTATACTCTAATTGTTGTTCAGCTCTTAGTGGGCTGGGTTCTCCGGAAGCATAATCCACCGCACCTCTAAATAAATCTACTACTTCTTCTCTTCCTTCATAATTTAATACCGCCACTGGAAAAAGATATTGCCGCCCTTCAGAGGTGGTAGATTTTCGAATATTTAAAGTAATAGGGGTAATTCCTTTATCCACAAAGGACTGCATTAATTCAGGATTATCAGAAGGGTCAATAAATTCAAATTGAATATGTTTCCCTCCATAAATTTTCATTTCAATTAATATATCTTTTACCGCCTCTTTAAATCTTTGAATCTTGGGAGGATATTCTCCTTCCATATATACCTTAATAGAAACATAACGATTCAAACTATCGAGCGTTTGTTTGCTAAAGGTGGTTAAGGAATATCGTTGTTCCGCGGTTAAATCCTGACGAAAAAAATATTGGGAAGAAACTAAATTTAAGGCGATGATTATGCCAAAAATCAATAATGTTTTAAAAATTAAGGATTTTCTCATCTTTTTCTTGCGCTGAGTTTTAAATCACTTAATAATAGAAACACATAAGAAATACTTGCGAAATAAATGATATCTCTTGAATCTACAACCCCTCTTGATATGCTTCTAAAATGTTCAATCATACCCCATTTAATAATAATTTCATTCCATTTAGAAAAAATGGGTAACTCTGCCAATAAATCAAATCCGGTATAAAAGAAAAAACATAAAAATGCACCGAAAATAAAAGCAATAATTGTATTATCGGTTAAGGCAGATGTAAACAATCCGATTGCTGCAAATGAACAGCCCAGCATTAATAGGCCTAAATAAGCGCCCCAGGTTGCTCCGGTATCTAAGTTGCCGGGAGGATTGCCCAGCCAAGAAATAGAGAAATAATAACATAAGGTGGGAAGTAATGCAAAAAAAACCAATATACAGGAGGCTAAAAATTTACCCCATAAAATTTGCCAAATAGTTACTGGCCTTGAAAGTAATAAATCCAAAGTCCCGGATCGAATTTCATCTGCAAATGAACGCATCGTTATCGCTGGAATTAAAAATAAAAAAAACCAAGGACCTAATAAAAACAAGGTGTTTAAATCTGCAGCACCGGTATCTAAAATATTATTATTAAATATCCAGAAAAACAAACCTATTCCTGTTAAAAAAACCGTAATTACAACATACGCAATTAAGGAATTTAAAAAGGCGGCCGTTTCTTTTTGAGCTATAATTAATATATTTCGCATATTATATATAATATATATTAATTATTCGTGTGCGTTTTTGTGAGGCTGCGAAATAAATCTTCAAGATTATTTTCTTGACGATTGAGCGAAAGGATAGGCAAGGATTGCCGAATACTTTCTGCATAAATTATTTTCCGAATATCCTGATCCGCTGGGGATAAAAACCTCCAACGAGTTGTAGATTCCTGCACATACTGCAAGTCGGGATATAATTGGCATACGGGAGCAATTTCAAAACCAGGAAGTTCAAATTCCACTTCAATCCATTGTTGGGTATCTGCTTTTTCCAGTTGCGACAAAGGTTGATTGGCTACAATATTTCCCAAATGTATAATTACCACTTGGTCGGCAATAGCTTGAACTTCTGGTAAAATATGGGAGGAAAAAATTAAGGTTTTGGTTCGACCCAATTCTCGAATTAACTCTCGAATTCCTATTAACTGGTTTGGGTCAAGACCAGAAGTAGGCTCATCTAAAATAATTACTTCAGGATCATGTAAAAGAGCTTGTGCTATGCCTACTCTTTGTCGGTATCCTTTAGATAGTGTGCCGATTTTTTTATGTGCCTCAGGGGATAGTGAGGTAATCTCGATTATTTCTTTTATTTTTTTTTCAAGCACCTGTGATTTCATCCCCTGAAGTTTTCCCATAAACCTTAGGAATTCGGGAATATACATATCTAGGTACAAAGGATTGTGTTCGGCGAGATACCCTATTTTTTGGCGAAAAGCTAATGGGTTGGTGTTTACTGACATTCCACAAACCGTAACGTCTCCTTGGTCTGGACGAATCAAACCTGTAATGATTTTTAAGGTAGTAGATTTACC
>RFSG01000040.1 GCA_009924095.1 Sphingobacteriia bacterium | reverse complement strand
AAAGGAGACAATTTAATTATTTTATAAAATCCAAAAGTTCACATCCCCCTAAAATAAGAATATTATGGGTGGATGAATCGAATTCCTCCTAAAGAATAAAAACGCCTAAATTCAAGATTTGAAAAATTTATCTCCATTTCGATACATAATGGGAACTTATTGAACATTTTAGTTGTATTTGAAACAATTCAGTTATTTATTTAGCTAAATTAGATCAAATTAGATATATGCCTAGGATTGCAAAGTTAATAGGAGCCTCCAAAACCTATCAAATGGGTGACCAGTTGATCACTGCCTTGCAGCCTACTGATTTAGAAATAAATACAGGCGAATTATTATTGATCATTGGTCCTTCCGGTTCCGGTAAAACTACTTTATTATCTCTATTAGGTTGTGTTATCTATCCTACAACTGGGGAATTATGGGTGGAAGATCATTTGATAAATGGTATGTCCTCCAAACAACTTGCATTACTTCGACTTCATTCTATTGGATTTGTATTTCAAAACTTCAATCTTTTAGCTCCTCTTACTGGTGAACAAAATGTTCAACTTCCATTACAACTAATGGGAATACCATCAGCTGAAGTTAAACAAAGAACAAAAGAGGCCTTGGAAAGAGTGGGTATGACAGACCGAAAAAATAATCTTCCCAAACAATTATCCGGAGGACAACAACAAAGAATTGCCATTGCCCGCGCTTTGGTAACCCAACCTAAATTAATCCTATGCGATGAACCTACTGCAGCTTTGGATAAAGATTCCCTAGTAATAGTGATGCAAGAACTTCGGCAACTTGCCGATCAAGGAAAATCAGTTGCAGTAGTAACCCATGATCCTCGCCTTAAAGCTTATGCACATAGAATTGTTGAGGTGAATAATGGAAGTGTAAAAGAAATTTCTTTAACAGAAGACTTCAAATAATATTTATGTTTATTAAATCAACCCTTTTTCCTTTTGCCTGGATGATCAGTATCCTTCTATTTCAGGCCTGTGGATCTAAACCCCAAGAACCTCAAGATCCTGGTATTTCCCCAACAATAGAACCCCAGCAAATAGTAGGTCTTGCACAAGTGGAACCCCAAGAAAAGGTGCTTACCTTAAATGCAGAAACAGGTGGTTTAATTCAAAATATCTTATTTAAAATTGATGACACTATTCAAAAAGGAAGTGTAATTATTGAATTAGAATCTTCTACTGAAAAGGCCCAATGGGAGCAAGCCATCAATAGAAAAGCTACGCAGGAATCCATGATAGAAAATGCTCGTGCTGAATTGGCTACTCGGGAAATAAAACTTACGCAAGCCACACGAGAATTCAATCGAAATCAACAACTCGTTAAATCAGGCGGGGCTACTACAAAAAGTTTAGAAGATAGCCAATCGCAAATGGAACAGAGCCAAGCAGAGGTTAAGGCTGGAAAAGCTATGGTTAACCAACAATTAGCGAAGTTAAAAGAACTAAGCAGTGATATACAATACTACTATAGTTTATTGGAAAGAAAATTAATTCGTGCCCCATTATCAGGCAAACTATTATCCATGGAGGTAAAGCCTGGTGAATATGCTACAAGCCAGGATCCCTTGTGCGATTTTGCACCAGATGGCCCTTGGGTAGCTACCACCGAAATTGATGAAGTATTTGCAAATAAAATTCAAAAGGGATACAAGGCATTTATTAGAACCCAAGGGGGTAGAGATACCCTAGGAACAGGTACGGTTTGGTTAACTTCCCCTTACCTAAGGAAAAAATCTTTGTTCTCCGATCAGGCTGCAAATCTTGAAGATAGAAGAGTTAGGGAAGTAAGGGTATTGTTAGATCCACCTGTAAAAGCCTTGTTGGGAAGCCGAGTGGAATGTGTCATTTTATTGCCTTAACCCAATGTTATTTAAAACAGCCTTAAGGTTTATTTTATTTGATAAACCCAAATCCATCGGAGCTTTGGCAGGAACTGTAATTTCTGTTTTTCTAATTGGTCAACAATCTGGGATATTTATTTTCCTAACCAATGCCATGGCAAGTTTGGTGCAAAATAATTCCGAATATGTTTGGGTGGTAGATGACCGCACTACCAATGTAAATGCATTAGCCCAATTAAATCAAAGAATTGGTCGGGAACTTGAAAGTATTGAAGGCGTTCAACAAGTGTATCCTTTAGTAGTAAGTCCCGCATCTGCCAGATTTAAAAATGGCAAGTCGGCGGGTATCACCTTAATTGGCGTCCAATATCCGCAATGTGCTGGGGGGCCTTGGAGATTATTTAAAGGAGATACCAAAGATTTAATTACCGACGGTGCAGTATTTACAGATTATTTTGATAAAAATGCGCTGGGGGGATTAGAACCTGATGAATTCTTTGAAATAAATGGTAAACAAGTTTATAATGCAGGATTAACCAAAGGGGTAAGAGCTTTTGGAGGGGGTACTTATACTTTTACCACTATTGAAAGAGCACGTTATTTAGGTAAATTTCCGAATGATAAAGTAAGTGCATTTCTAGTTAAAATATCTGACCCCAACCAAGAATTATTAGTTATTAATCGAATTAATGCAACACTACCCGGAATTAAAGCTTGGAATGCAGAAGAATTTCGTAAAGCCTCTATTCTTACGGTACTTAAAACTTCGGGAATCGCAATATCTTTCGGTACCTTAATTGTATTTGCTTTAATTGTTGGTTTTGTAATTATTGGATTAACGCTCTATTCTTCAGCCATTGATAGAATTAGAGATTATGGTACGTTGAAAGCGATAGGAGCCAATAATAATTTTATTCGCAAATTAATTATTACCCAAGCAATAATTATAGGTGTTACAGGATTTATTCTAGGTTCCCTTTTAGTGGAAGGATTTAGAGCAGGACTAGCTTCTGCAGGAACGTTATTTGATTTCCCTATTTGGTTGAGATTAATATTCCTGTTTGTTACCTTATTTATCGCATTCTTTGGAAGTGCCTTTGCCATCAACAGAATTACCCGATTAGAACCAGCACAAGTTTTTAGAGGTTAAAAAAGAAGTATGTTAAAATCATTTATTATCTCATTCTTGACCATTTGGATTGGATTTCAATTTCCCAATTATTTATCCGCTCAATCAGCAATCAGTTTATCGTCTGCTCAACAATTGGCGCTTCAAAATAAAGAGGAATTAAAAATTAGTAAATACCAAACGGATATAGCTAAAACCGAAAAAGAAAAAATAAATACAAATTACTTTCCTACAATATCTAGTGAAGTTGACTTCAGATATAATTCACAACTGCAAAGTAATGTATTACCTGGCATCGCATTTGGCCCCCAAGGAACACCCGACCGAAGAATTACCCTTGGAACACCTTATCAATCCTGGGCAGGAGTTAGTTTAAGTCAACCTATATTTAAACCTGAATTTTCTTCGGATAAAGCTTTAGCCAAAGAACAAATAACTTGGCAAGTATTACAAGAAAAAAAAACGTCAAGTGAAATAATTGAATCGGCAAGTTTGTCCTATTTACAATCGTTATGGGAAAATGAAAAAGTAAAAATTGCGAATTTCAATTTAAATCGAACCCTTGCTATTTATCAAACTGCACAATCGCAATATGCGCAAGGGATAATTACAGAAAATCAACTCAATAAATATAAGCTCGATCAAATACAAGCCAAAGCAGAAGTAGATAAATGTACGCGTAATTTGATGCTAGCCTTGTCGGATTTATCTTGGAAAACGGGAACTACTATCCAACAAATAAATCAATTAACCGACAGTCTTCCTGCCCTATTAGCCCAAACCCCTATTGAATTATCCCAAGGATTTGAAACGATCAATAGGCCAGAATTAGCCATGGAAAAATCTACCCTTGCACAACAACTATTAAAAACTAGAAAAATCAAAAAAAGTTACCTGCCGACAGTATCGCTTTATGCACAATATACTGCGCAATATTTAAATCAAAATGCCAACTATTTTGAAAAAGCAACTTGGTTTCCGTATAACTATATCGGAATTAAAGCAAATTTTACAATTTGGGATGGGGGAATCAAACAAAAAAATATTAATACTTACCAACTTCAATCTGAAATTTCAAGATTAAAATACAATAGCTTAGAAAAAGAATATCAACAAGATTTAAGAACTGCAATCACCAAACATAAAAATGCCAAGCAGGAAGTGGATATTCAAAAATCTAATCGCCAATTATCAGAGGATATATGGAAAACTACTTCGTTGCAACTATCCTCAGGAATTGCCTTACCCCAGGAAACACTTACCGCTTATTATTCAGTACTACAGCAACAACAATTATATTTAAATGCAATTTATGATTATTTAAATGCTTGGATTGCCTACCAGAAAATAACTGGATTTGCAGGAAAATAAATATGAGCTCCGTACCCAATTTAACAGTTAAATTAGTTACCCAATGGGGAAAATTCGAAGCAGAACATCCAAATGCAACCTTAGAAGAATTTTATAGGTTTCAATTATATCAATTAAAAAATGCTCGTACTAAAAAATCTACCCTACCCGACAAAAATATTATTCAAGAACCTAGAATCAGAATTGGGATTCTTTTAAGTAGAATATCCAAATTAATGACTTTTTTTATGGAAATGGCAATGGAAAAAATACCATTACGACAGTTTGAGGAATTTTTAATTCTTACCAGCATAAACCATCTTGGTGAACCTAAAAAGACTGAAGTGATACATCATATTATGATGGAACTAACCACAGGTCTTAATTTAATAAAACAACTAGAAAATCAGGGCCTTTTAACTGAATATAATGACCCTGAAGACAAAAGATCCCGTAGACTAAAACTTACGAATAAAGGAAAAAAAATACTAGAGAAATGTTACTTACATTTTGGATCAGCGAATACGGAATTGTTTAGGGTTATGCCTGACCAAGACGTAGAATTAGCGATTCAACTCCTAAGTGGAGTTGAAATACAAGCCTCAAAAGATTGGGAAAAACAAAGAAAAAAAAGAAAAACACAACTGAATTAACTCCGTCGAACGTATTTATGACAAATTATGAATATTGTTAGATCAGAAAATTAAAATAGTCGAAATAAGCGTATTATTATTAATAAATAATAAGAATAATAGAAAAATTAACTATAACTATATAAGATAAGCAAATTCTAATTTACCACCTTTGTATTGTAATAATTCTATTACAAATTAAAAAAAGAAATATGAATTCTATAGAAACTAAAGGAAACTGGAATGTGCAAAAAGGCAAATGAATGCAAAAATTTGCAATGCTGACCGATCAAGATTTAATGTTTGTTGACGGGAAAAAAGAGGAAATGTTAGGAAGACTGCAAATTAAATTAGGAAAAACAAAAGAAGAATTATTATCGATTATATCAGCTCTCTGATAGAATAATATAATAATCATCAGCAAATTAAAGCTTACCGATTCTATTCAAACCCATTTAAATACAAAATAGATGAAACTTAAATTACTAAAAACAGGCCCCTTGTTTACCATAAATCTGCTATTGTTACAGACGCTCATTATAGGATGTGATTCTCCTTCTGAAAAAGTAAAGGATGCCCAAAATAATGTATCTGATGCCAAAAAAGACTTATCTATTGCTGAGGACGAATATTTGGCTGAAGTAACGGCCTTTAAAAAAGAGTCTGAAGCAAAAATTACTGAAAACGATAAGAATATTGCCATAGTTAAATCAAAGGTAGCCACTGTAAAAAAAGAGGGTAAAGTATCGTATGAAAAGCAAGTAGCGGAATTAGAACAAAAGAATATTAAATTAAAAAAGAAACTTGCTGAATATAAAGAAAAAGGAAAAGAAAATTGGCAATCCTTTAAAATGAATTTAATCATGATATGGATGAATTAGGTGCATCATTAAAAGACTTTACTGTAAATAATAAGAAATAATACCCAAAAAAATCATCCTACTTGATCCTGGGATAAAGTAATAATTTTTCAATACTTTATCCCAGATTTTTGTAGGGGTTAGTTAACAACATTAATAATCACTTTCAACACAACATATGGGAAATTTGCTATAGTTTGTTGCAGTAATTCTGGTACTTGGATGGGCCGTAGGATTTTTTGTCTATTCTGCAGGGGCCATTATACACCTTCTATTAATCATTGCAGTGATTTCAGTATTATTCAGAATAATCTCCGGAAGAAAATTGTAGTAGTTCAGAGACGTTAAGGTAAAACACATACTCTTTAATATCCATAATAATAACTTTTGTGACTATTAAATAAAGGATATAACTTTATTTAAAAATTACAAATTCATACTTGGATTCAAAGAAATATTCTCTTGGAATTATAAATTCAACCCTATTCCTGATTATGGGAGTAATGTTGATGATAAATTTCAACCTTCATTGGAGTAAAGATGCTTGGAATGGAGTAATTGAATCAGATGCCAAAGGTTACTATGCTTGGTTACCTGCAGTATTTATCTACCAAGATCTTCAGTGGGATTTTTTTGAAAAGATTGAAAAACAAAAATATTATGATGTTCACCACTATTACGATTATCGAGAAGGTTGGAAAGGAAAACCTATAAATAAATATTTTGCTGGTGTGGCAGTAATGGAATTGCCTTTTTTTTTAGTTGCCCATATATGGGCGCTGGCTTCAGGGGAGGAAGCCGATGGCTTTTCAAAATCATATCCTCTTACCATTTCTTTAGGAACATTGTTTTGCTTAGGAATAGGTTTATGGTATTCGGCAAAACTGGGTAAAATATATGGGTTTAAACCCATAATCATTTCCTTTGCCTTGCTCATCTTTACGTTTGGAACCAACTTATTTTATTATGCCCTAATTGAACCTGGAATGTCGCATATTTATTCCTTTTCTTTATTTGCAGCCATCGCTTATTACTTTCAAAATTGGATCATAAGTCAAAAAGATAAATATCTATATTTTGTTGCAGTACTTTCTGGACTTGCATTAATGGTTAGACCTGTAAATTGCATATTTATATTTGCTCTACCCTTTTTAACAGGAAACTGGAAAACACTAATTTCCTTGCCGGCTCAACTGAATTCGAAAAAAATCATAATCATATCTTTATTATTGATTATACTATTTCCCTGCCTTCAATCCTTATTGTTTTATCTGGAGACAGGTGACTTTATAATTTATTCGTATGGAACAGAATCGTTTAATTTTGCTGCTCCTCATTTTTGGGATATACTCTTCAGTTATAAAAAAGGATTGTTTTTATACACTCCAATATATGGTGTTGCCCTAATCTTAGCCTCAGTTATATATACTTATAAAAAAGATTATTTTAGATTATTATCGTTAGCGTTATTTTTTATAATAATAAACTATATATTATCCTCCTGGTGGAGCTGGTGGTATGGGGGTAGTTTCTCAGGAAGGCCATATGTAGATTTCGGAATTATATTTCTGATCCTACTTATGTCTGTATTGAATCAACTAAAAGGAATAAAATTTTATTTAACTTCTATTCTATTAATAGCTTTAGTTGCCCTCTGCCAAATCCAGACATACCAATATAGATATTATCTAATCCATTGGGAGGATATGACCAAAGAAAAATATTGGGAAGTATTCCTTAAAATTCCGTAAGCTAAATTTAACTTGTGTTTATAAAATCAAGACCTCAATAATCATTGGCAAAGAGGGTATATCTATTAATTATAATAATTAAAAAACAGAAGGGAATAATTTAATAATCCCCATTATTCAAAACCACTTTTAATAACCGTTAAGATCATTTTAAAGCGGCCATCTTGTTAAACCCATTCTTGTTCTAAACCCTGCTCCAAATTGTCTTCGAACTCAAACTTGTTCTCATGGACCTTCTTATATTCGTCCTCAAACTCGTTCTCCTTCGGTAGCCTTATTATGTTTGAGTTTGAAACAGAAAACGAGTATGATGTTTTAATTCATACTCGTCTTTAAACTCGGTCTTGTAGCGAGGGGGGGAATCGAACCCCCGACCTCAGGGTTATGAATCCTGCGCTCTAACCATCTGAGCTACCTCGCCAAAATTCAGAATACAAATATACTAAACCTTTACTTGAGGATTAATGCTCAAAAAATTCTTTTATATAAAAAGATAATTTAGGGATTGCCACTTTATCTATTGGGTGAGGCGTATTCGGCAAAACCATTAATTCTGCATTGGGTAGTTTATGTCTAAGCCGATCACTTTCTTCAATGCTTACCATCCGATCGATATCTCCAACTCCGATGCGAATTCGGTTTTGAATTCTGGCAAGCTCCAAGGTATTTACCTCGGGGTGAGCAGAAAGATATTGAATAAGTTCAGCAGTTTTGGTCACTACTTCTTTCCAGTCGTTCGGGGAATGTCTCCATTTGAGGATATCCGCAAATGCAGGGACTTTAGCGAGAAGGGTATCGGGCTGAAGGTTTTGAATTTCAGCTTTGGCATTTTCACGGTTCCAGAAATATTTGGTTCCAAGGGTAAAAATTTTTCCTACCCTATCGGGATGATGTAAGGCAAGATACAAGGCTACATACCCGCCCATACTATACCCAAAGATATCAATTTGCTTATGCTGATATGTATCCATCCAATGAAGGATATTCTCGGCAAAATATTGAATTCGGAAAGGTCGGTTAACCGTTGGTGAGGGTCCATGTCCTTCCAGGTTGATTGAGAAAACAGAAGCCCGGTCAGACAATAAGGGCAAGAGGGGCTTAAATTGTTCCCGGGAACCGAGTGCACCGTGCAAGAGAAGAAGTTTCTGGGGCATGATCAATTTCAATTAATGCCAAAATACCTCAAGGCAGTTTGTTGGTCTTTTTCTAATTGTTTAACCAAAGCATCTAAGCCATCAAATTTTTGTTCGGCCCGAATACGTTTAAAAAAACGTATTCTTAGAAACTGGTCGTACAGGTCGAGATTAAAGTTAAACAAATGTACTTCAATTGTCATGGCTTTTCCTCCAAAAGTTGGTTTAAATCCGATGTTTAACATTCCCGGCCAGGTTTGATCGAGAAATTGGGCTTCTACTGCATACACTCCAGTAGCCGGAATGAGCTTGGTTTCATTTTCTGGCTTCACATTGGCAGTCGGAAATCCTAATAATCTTCCCCGATGATCGCCATGAACAACAATTCCTCCAAGTTCGTAAGGATATCCCAATAAAGTATTTGCTAATTCCACTTCTCCGTTAGCCAATGCCTTCCGGATGCGTGTGCTGGAAATATGACTATTATCAATTTCCTGAGCTGGAATTTCTTCTACGGTAAATCCAAATGTAGGGCTTGCAGATTGTAATTCTGCTAGTCCTCCCTTTCGGTCTTGTCCGAATTGATGATCATATCCAATAATTATATGTTTTACGGCAAGTGTATCTACTAATATCTCCTGAATAAATTGTGCGGAAGATTTTTGAGAGAATTCTCGTGTAAATGGAATAATTAATAATGCATCAATATTAGATTTTTCGAGGCGATGTATTTTTTCATCCAGGGTTTGCAATAATTTTAAATTATTTTCTTTTGGAAATAAAACATATCGAGGATGAGGATGATAAGTCATTACTACAGAAGTAGCCTGTCGTTCCTGGGCTGCTTGATTTAAGCGATTTAAAATGGTTTGATGTCCTAGATGAACACCATCAAAAGTACCTGGCGTTAATACCACAGGTAAATCACTTTTAAATTCAGGTGTATTATAAAATACTTTCACAAAATATTGAATGAATTATCCTGAATTTGTTCCGGATTATTTTCGCTTCTAAGGGAAAGAATAAAATCCTCTAAATTAAATGCATTTTCAACAGAATATTCACCGATGTGAGTTCTTCGTAAACCGGTAAGATAGGCTCCACAACCTAATAATTGTCCTAAGTCATGTACGAGACTTCTGATATAGGTACCTTTTGAACACACCACTTTTGCATGCACTTCTTGGGGGCTTTCCCAATGCATTAATTCAAACGTATCAATTCGAATTTCTCTAGGTTCGAGTTTAATATCAATTCCTTTGCGAGCAGCTAAATACGCAGGTTTACCATTTTTTTTAATGGCTGAAAATGCAGGTGGAATTTGTTGCTGCAACCCCCAAAAGGACTGCATGGCAAGGGCTACTTGTTGAGGTTGAATATAACTGGGGTCAATAAAATTTGTGGGAGGCATTTCTGCATCATAAGAAGCAGTGATTGCGCCCAAACAAAAAGTAAGGGTATAAATTTTATCTTGTACTTGTAAATCGGCAATGGATTTAGTTGCTTTTCCTGTGCAGAGAATTAGTAATCCTGTCGCTAAAGGGTCGAGGGTTCCGGCATGGCCAATTTTTTTTACTTTGGAGGTATTACGTATTTTAGCGACAACATCAAAGGATGTCCATTGAAGCGGTTTATCAATTAATAAAGTTTTTCCGGCTTCCATAGCAGCGCGATCCGGATAGATACTCATATAATATGAAGGGAAATACCGAGTGCTTGTAAGGCTAATAAAATTAATCCTACTGCAATTCTATACCAGCCGAAAATCTGAAATCCATGTTTTGTTAACCAGGAAATAAAACTTTTAATTGCCATCCATGCGACAATAAAGGCAATTAAATTTCCGATAATTAATAATTGCCATTGGGGTTCAGAAATTAAATATCCTTGTTGATAATATTTAATTAATTTCCATGCGGTAGCCGCAAACAGGGTAGGAACTGCGAGGAAAAAAGAAAATTCAGCGGCGGCGGTTCTATTTAATCCAGAGGCTAAACCTCCAACGATAGTCGCTGCTGCCCTAGAGACGCCGGGTAATAATGCTAAACATTGAAATAATCCAATTTGTATAGCAGATTTCACCTTGGGAGTTGAATCACCAGATATTTCTAAATGTTTAAACCATTTATCTACAAATAATAAAATAATCCCGCCAAAAATTAACATAAAAGCTACCATGGAAACATTTTCTAATAATGCATCAATATAATCTCCGATTAATACTCCCATTATTGCTGCGGGAATAAATGCTAAAAATAACAGCCAATAAAATTTTAAGGTTTTAAAAAATCGTTTAAAATAAGTTACGACTACAGATAAAATAGCACCGAATTGAATTGCGATGGTAAACAATTTGGTAAATGGATCGGATGCAATCCCCAAGAAAGAGGAAGTAATAATTAAATGACCTGTTGAGGACACAGGTAAGAATTCAGTTAGCCCCTCGACAATGGCGAGTAATAAGGCCTGCAACCAGGTCATGAAAAATTAGGGAGTCGGATTATCCGTAAGGTTTGAATTTTCCTTTTTGTCGGTAGCGAGGATAGCGTAAATAATTTCTGCAAATCCCCCAATAATTAAAAAAGGAGAAACATGTAGAGACAAAGAAAATTGCGTCGCATCAATAAATGACTCAGTGGCCATCAAGAGAAATCCCAAAAAAATCAACCCTACTCCTATTGCGAGGAGAATATAATTTTTCCGGGTAAAAGGTAATTTAACTTGGGAGTCGACGGGGGTATTTTTTCTTGGGGCAGACATAATATTTAAAATCAGGCTATTTCATCTAGGCGTTTATGCAGAAAACGGTTCACAGCCATTCGACTGCTTATCCAGCCGAGGAGGGTTCCGGTGACCACTAAAAACAAATATACCGAGAAAATTTCGTACTGAAGCCAGAGGGATTGTAAGAAGGGGAATTGTTGGGTAATTCCTACTTGTCCTAAGATTAATAAAGCGGAGGCAATAATTCCCCCTAATAAACCTTGTAAAACCCCACTCATCACAAACGGACGACGAATAAACCCAGGGGTTGCTCCGATTAATTGCATGGTGCGAATAATGAGTCTCCGGGAATACACCGATAATCGCACGGTGCCATAAATTAAGAAATAGGTGATAGCCATAACAATGCAGCCTATCAATAATCCAATTTGCGCTAGCACATGGGTATTTTCATCTACTCTTGCAATTAATTCAATGGGATAATCTAATTCTGCTACAGCTGGATTTTGTAGCAAAACGGTTTGCAGTTTTAATATACTATCTCGGGTTACATATTCTTTTTTTAATCTCAAATTTAAAGATGCCATAAAAGGATTAAAATGTCCGATAGCTTCTCGGAAATCATCACCGGTGGTTTCTACAAATTCTTGCCCGGCAGCTTCTTTAGATAAAAACCTAACGGAATTAATTCCCGGATGACGAATTAATTGTGCTCTAATCATTTGAATTTCATGATCTGGAGTATCATCGGCAATTAATACTTTTAATTCAAGTTCTTCTTTGGCAGTATCCACCACTAATTTACCTGCCATAGCTGCCATCATACATATCCCCAAAAAAAACAAAACCAGGGAAATAGAAAACAAGGAAGTAAAAAATGTTTTCCTTGTTTTAGGCTGAATATCTCCTTTATTAGTTTCCATCTCAATTGATAAATTTATTTATTATTTAGGATTCATTTTTTGTATTCGATTCAGATGCCGTCCACCTTCAAAAGGAGTTTGGATAAAATTAAGAAAAGAATCCCAAGCGTCCTGAGTCGAAATAAAACGACCGGGTAAACATAATACATTTGCATCATTATGTTGGCGGCTTAATTTTGCTATTTCCGGATTCCATACCAAGGCAGCTCGAATAAAGGGATATTTGTTTGCTGTCATACATACCCCTTGTCCTGACCCACAAATTAATATTCCTCTACCATTCGGTGAATTTCGAATTGCTTCCATTACTGGATGTACAAAATCAGGATAATCTACTGAATCTAAATCAAACGTACCAAAATCCTGAAAGCTATATCCTGCATTTTTTAATTGTGCACATAAATATTCTTTTAATGGAAATCCGGCATGGTCGGAGCCTAGAAATAAAGGGATATTAGAATTCATTTTCGTCGGCTAAAGTATTTTCAGGTTTCGCAGAATATTTTACCACCCAAATAGATATTTCGTATAATAATAATAAAGGAATTACTACTACAATTTGGGTGTACATATCAGCAGAGGGAGTTAATACCCCAGCAGCAATAAACATAACTACTACCGCATGCCGGCGATAGGTTGCCAACATTTTACTATTAATTATTCCTAAACGTCCTAGAAAATAAGCCAGCATGGGCATTTCAAATAATATCCCTCCAGCTACACATAATAAAACCACCAAAGAAATTACATCTGCAATTTTCCATATTTGCACCACCTGTTCGGATAAAGTAAATCCAGCCAAAAAAGAGATCGTAAATGGAGATACTATATAATAAGCAAATAAAACTCCTGTAAAAAAAAGAAAAGAAGTAAAAAATATAAATCCTGTAGTACCTCTTCTTTCTTTTGGGGTAAGTCCGGGTTTTACAAATCTCCAGATTTCCCAAATTAAATAGGGAAATGAAAGAGTTAATCCCCCAATGATTGCAATAAATATTGCTTGGGTAAACTGTTCGGATGGAGAGGTTGCTTGCAATATAATTTGCCCTCGTATCAAGCTGCTCCCTTTTTCCGCTGGGGTTAACAAGGATAAATGATTACATAAAGAGGAATCAATTTTACATAAATATTGATAGGTAGGAAATGAAGAAGAATAGGGGGCTAAAATAACTTTGTCGGTAATATCTTTTAAGAAAATAAATACCCCAATCATGGCTACTACAACTACAATTACACTTCGAATTAAATGCCAGCGTAATTCTTCGATATGGTCGAGGAATGACATTTCATTTTCCTCTCCCTCTTCTACTGGGCCTCGATCTCTAATTTTATCAAATATTCCCATGCTTAAAATGCGATTTTAAGCAAACGATATTCTTGTTTATTGGTGTTTCCAGTGCCTAAAAACAGGTAACTGGTATTTCCCAATCTCCCAGTTCGATCTGCCAAGAAATAAAATTGTCCATCTTCATTGGACACCACATCTTTATAGCTTAATTTTTGGGTGGGTAAATCGATACTGGCCGAAATAATTTTTCCGTCTGCGCCTACACTGCTGAGATAAATTAAATGCACTTTCCCAGGAGTAACGATAGGACTAAAGGAGAGTAAAGTAGTTCCGGCATGGTCTCTTTGTTTTTTATCAATTCTATACATTTGTTTCCATTGACCTAAGGATAAATCTGCTTGAAGGGCTAATACTTCTGCGCAAAAATCAACTTTACCTTGTTCTTTTTGTAAGGTGTATTGATTTTCGATACACCACAGCAATTGCCCGGATTCAAACACTATTTTTCCCGGACCAACGAAATCTGCACCTTCTGTTTTAAATTTTGCAATGGTAGAATCGGCGAAAGAAAAATGATGATCTTTGAGTAGGGTAATTTCTTTTCCTGCGGAAAGTTGTTGTAAATAAGCGCCAGACCAATTGGTAATTAATTTTGCATTTCGAGTGCCATTGGTAAATCCTCCGCCTAAATTATTTCCTGTAATCATGGTGACACAAATTTTCCCATCGCGATTCATGCCTAATTGCGCCGTAGAAACCGACTGACCATTTAAATTTACTTTCCAGGTTAACCAGGAATTATCCTTATATCTATAGGCCACAACTCTGGGTAAAAAATCTTTATCGGTTTCAAATTTTCCGGTTAGGTTTTCATATTCCAATAAAATCCAAACCACTCCTTCACCATCCATGGCAATTTGTTTTATGGCATAATTTTCTTCGGTAAAAGGGATTTTTAATTCAGATGACCATTCTATTTTCCCGTCACTGGTAAGGCAGGTGGCGAATACCTCTGACTTAGCTCCGTCTTTAGGATAATGATGTACCCGAAGTAAACGATTTCGGGCAGGGGATACGGCATATAAATCTGCAGCACCGGCTTTATACTTTTTTAATCCCGGAGGATCAATTTTTAAAGAAGGAATTAATGGTTTTCCTTCTTTGGAAAAACATGTTACTCTGCCTTCCCATTTTTTTTCTTTTGCCTGATATTCATATCCTACTACCGCAAGGCTTTTATCTAATTCAATTACCTGATCGAATTGATAGGGCTTTTCAGGCGTTTGGGAAATTGGAGTGAACCAGAGTTCAGCAAAATCGTCATTTAAACATTGTAAATAATATCCACTGTACCGTCTGCCAACGCCGGGTTCCCAATATTCTACATAAACAGGATTTGCATTTCCATCGGTTACGATTTTAGAAGGATATCCTACTTTGTGAATATCATAATTATACACTTCTACCGTAAAATCATCTGCCAGTCGTTGTGCGAAAACGTTGGACAGCAGGCAGAGCATTATACCCCAAAGAAAAAATGGTTTCATGCGTAATTTAATGGATAAGATTGCATTAAGGCATGCACATCGGCTTTAACCTTATTTCTGACCTCTTCACTTTCGGGATGTTGAATAACCTGATCGATAAAATCGGCGATTTTTTCCATTTCCGGAGTTTTGAGACCACGGGAGGTGATGGCTGGGGTACCGATTCGGATTCCGCTGGTGGTGAAAGGGCTTTCAGTATCGAATGGTACCATATTTTTGTTGACGGTTAAGTCGGCTGCTACCAATGCTTGTTCAGCTGCTTTACCCGTAATTCCTTTATTTCTCAGGTCAATTAATAATAAGTGATTATCGGTTCCTCCGGAAATAATTTGATATCCTTTAGCGGTAAGAGCATTTGCAAGGGTTTGTGCGTTTTTCACCACCTGTTGGCAATATGTTTTATATTCAGGTTGAAGGTCTTCACCGAAAGCTACAGCCTTAGCGGCAATTACGTGCATCAATGGACCACCTTGGGTTCCGGGAAATACGGCACCATCTAAAATTGCCGACATTTTTTTAAGAATACCTTTCGGAGTAAGTTCCCCCATGGGGTTATCGAAATTAGTACCCATCATAATCATTCCTCCTCTTGGGCCTCGTAAGGTTTTATGAGTTGTAGTGGTGATGATATGACAATACGGAACTGGATTATTCAACAAGCCTGTGGCGATTAATCCGGCGGGGTGGGCAATATCTGCCATTAACAAAGCCCCAACTTCATCGGCAATAGATCTTAAGGTTTGATAATCCCAATCTCTGGAATAAGAGCTGGCACCACAAATCAGGAGTTTAGGTTTTTCTTTTTTTGCTGTATTTCTAATTTTTTCAAAATCAATTAAGCCGGTTTCTTTTTCAACACCATAAAAGGTAGGGCGATAGAGTTTACCTGAGAAATTCACCGGACTACCATGGGTAAGGTGCCCCCCATGGGACAAGTCGAATCCCAAAATCGTATCTCCAGGTTTAAGTACTGCTAACATAACCGCAGCATTCGCTTGCGCACCAGAATGGGGTTGCACATTTGCCCATTCAGCCCCAAACAACTTACAAGCACGTTCAATGGCGAGTTCTTCCACTTCATCTACAAACTGACATCCTCCATAGTATCTTTTACCTGGAAGGCCTTCTGCATATTTGTTGGTCAAACAACTTCCCATTGCTTGCAGAACCTCTTTGCTAACAAAGTTTTCAGAAGCGATAAGTTCAATCCCTTCATTTTGACGGGTGAATTCCCGATTGATAATTTCAAAAACCTGATCTTTCATGGTGCGTAAAATTACGGATTCCTTTCCTTTGCCCAAGCATGGATTTATACCCATCTTTAGAGGTGCCAATACTAGAGAATAATTGATTATTTTGCGAACAGAATCCTTTGAAGATCTGCGTTAAATCTAAACCCTTGGAATATTTCCTTTTCCCTACCCTCTCCAAATTCAACTCAGCCGATGGTATGATGTTTAAAACATGGGTGTTGCTTTCTTCCCTAACGGAGTTCTGATTAATTGCAAGAATACTATGCCTCCATCCCCAAAAACCACAGCCGAAGCCTATCAATTTGTAATTGGAAAATGTAAGGAGGTATTTCTCAAAAAATCTAGGGATTATGGAACCTCTTGGCAAATTCTTCGGTTGCCTTCGGTTACCGATCAATTATACATAAAAGCCCAGCGGATACGAGGGATAGAAGAAACCGGAATCAATAAAGTAGGAGATGGAGTGGATACGGAATATTTAGGGATCATTAATTATTGTGTAATTGCATTATTATTAATGAAATTTAAAGAATCCCCGGCAGCTGATTCTGAAGGAGAATTATCTGAAGAATCCCTATCCAATTTATATGATCAGGTTACTCAATCTACCTTTGAATTAATGGAAAATAAAAACCATGATTATGGGGAAGCTTGGAGAGAAATGCGAATATCCTCTTTAACAGATATGATTTTAACCAAATTAATGCGCTTAAAAAAGATTGAAGATAATCAAGGAGCTTTGCTTATTTCTGAGGGCCCTGAAGGTTCTTATATGGATATTTTAAATTATTCCGTATTTGCACTCATTCGGCTTTGGGGATAATTTTGTTTTGGTTTTTGTGTTCACCTCATAATTTTAAAAAATAATCGTTTAGTAATTTAATTAAAGCTGTATTGTTATGAAAAAATATTTGCCGTTTTTGCTTTGGTTCTTTCGATTAGGAGTCGGACTCTTATTTATATTTTCCGGACTAATCAAAGCCAACGACACCATAGGATTTGCTTATAAATTGGAGGAATATTTTGAATTATTTGGGATGCCCTTTTTAAAAACATTGGCATGGTCCATTTCTGCATTTATTTGTGTATTGGAAATTGCTTTAGGAGCAGCAATATTGGTAGGGTATAAATTTGTAGAAAGTAGTTGGTTATTATTAGTCATGATCATCTTTTTTACCTTCTTAACCGGGTATTCAGCGATTACCGGAAAGGTTACGGATTGTGGATGTTTTGGTGATGCAATTCCTTTAACCCCATGGCAATCTTTTTATAAGGACTTAATATTATTTGTCGGAATTGTTATTCTATTCATAGGCAGAAAAACCGTTACTCCTTGGATAGGAAATAAATTATCAGGAGGAATTACCTGGGGATTAAGTATTCTATCCTCAGTGTTTGTTGCCTATACCGTAATGCATTTACCTGTAATGGACTTCAGAGCCTACAAACCCGGGACAGATTTAAAGAAATGTACTACAGAATATATTGAATCCGAAGGAAAAATTAAATGCAAAGATTATTTTCCATTTAAAATAGAATGTGGGGAAGATGAATTTGCTGGAAATACATTAATGATTATATCTTATGATTTAGAAAAGGCAGATGAAGAAGGATTAAAAAATTCGGTAACATTATTTCATTCTTTAGCTGGAACGCCAGTTAAGGTAATTGGGGGTACTGGATCAGGAGGGGATATTAGGGATGCGTATAAATTAAAATATTCTATTCCGTATTGTTTATCGCCTCAAGATATGACCATGTTAAAGACCATGATTCGTGCTAATCCTGGATTTATTTTATTAAAAGAAGGAAGAGTAAAAAAAATGTGGCATTATAATGATATTCCTGATAAAGCAGCTGTACTGCAGGCGCTTTCTTACTAAACAATGCGAAAATTCAGGAATGGATTATTATTTCAAATAGGATTACTTTGGTCATTAGTTACCCTTTTATTTTTATTATTTAGATTATTGGGAGATCCCTCCCGAATGATTGCAGGGCAGCGTAGTGATGCAGGAACATTGGCATCTATTCGAAAGCAATATCATTTAGACGATCCTATTGGAATTCAATATTTAAGTTATTTAAATGATTTATCTCCTATATCTATAAATGGAATTCATCATAAACCCACTGTACCTTTTACTTGGATAATAAAATTAAAATCCAGAGGAGTAATGATTAAATATCCTGATTTAGGATTTAGCTTTCAGACCCGCAGACCAGTTATTTATTTAATTCTGGAACGATTACCCGGAACCTTAATATTAGCTGTCGCTAGTATGGTATTGGCATTAGGAATAGGGATTCCCAGTGGAATCATTGCTGCTTTAACTTTTGGGCGATGGCCGGATCGAATATTATCGGTTATTGCGATGTTGGGTGTTTCTGCTCCTTCCTTTGTAGTAGCCATAGGATTAATTTGGGCATTTGCGATATATTTAGGTTCGAATACTGGACTACCCATGACAGGTTTTTTGTGGGAAGCGGATCTATGGACACAAGGATATATTTGGAATTTTTCCACGTTAATTTTACCTACTCTTGCTTTAGGGTTAAGACCTCTATCGGTTATTTTACAATTAACCCGAAGTAGTATGTTGGAAGTATTAACATTAGATTATATTCGAACTGCCAAAGCGAAAGGGGTAAATTATTTTACCATTATATTTTTCCATGCTTTACCCAATGCATTAAATCCAGTGATTACGGCAGCTTCCGGGTGGTTTGCTGCCTTACTTTCCGGCGTATTTTTTATTGAATTATTATTTGATTGGCAAGGATTAGGGAAATTAACCGTAGGTGCGTTACAACAAAGTGATTTTCCCTTATTAATGGGATGTGTTTTGACAGTAGGAATAATATTTATAGTAATTCAACAAGGCACAGATGTTCTGAATTATGCTTTAGATCCCCGTCAACGAAAAAATTAATCTTCCCAAAAAATGATTTATTATTTAATCGGAATGCCCGGTGCAGGAAAAAGCCAAACCGGAAAAGAACTAAGTGAACTTACGGGATATCCGTTTTTGGATTTAGATAAGGAGATAGAAAAACATGCCGGAAAATCAATATCCGATATTTTTACAGAAAACGGCGAGGATTATTTTCGAAATCTTGAGTTTATTACTTTACAAAAAATTACTGAAAATTTATCAAAAGCGATTATAGCTTGTGGTGGCGGAACCCCTTGTTTTAATAATACAATAGAATGGTTAAATAATACAGGTGAAACCTGGTATCTTCAAATCAGTGTTTCAGAATTAACCCGAAGGCTTTCAGGTGAGAATTTACCTGAACGTCCCTTATTTAAAGGTGCAAGGCCCGAAGATTTACGAAGTGTATTAACAGATTTGTTAATTGCCAGAGAAAAATACTATTTAAAAGCCTGGAAAGTAATTTCAGAAGAAAATGCAACGGCAAGGTATTTACAAAAATATATTGATTGAGAGGTGTTAATTCAATTAGAATAATTAATAACTTTTATCTCCTAACTGTCGGGAATGAGTATCTTTACTAAGCGTATGAAGCTCCTATCCCTACTTCAGGAAAGCAATTTCAGTAACCTATTTAAAATGGTAGGGCTATGGGCAATTCTGACTTTAGCTTATATACCCGATGGATTAGATCCCGTATTACATATTCGGTTGTTTGGGGTAGCATTATGGTTAATAATTTCAATCATTATTATACCTATAAGCCTTTGGAATACGATTTATTCTAAATATTCATTTCCTTTAATGGGTGCTCTATTATTATTTTTAATAAGCACCACCATAACCTTTAATAAAGCCACCAGCCTGCCAGAGGCCGGGTTAGAATGGGTAAGGCAATTCTTATTTATAGGTACGTTTCTGGTATTTTTTATTGAGCGAATGCAGGTAAAAGACATCTTAAAATGGGAAATATGGAACACCCGCATAATTACTTGGGTTGCATTTGGAATTTCTATTTCTGCTTTATTTCATTGGTTTTATTTATCCTTACAAGGAACCCTAACGCATGAATCTTCTTATGCCATAACCCTTACGTTTGCCAATCGAAACATATTGGCAGAAATTGGAATATTGCTGTTACCTCTAGTAATTTATAATGCAGTATCCGATACTCACAGATTACAAAAATGGATATCCAGAATTACTATTTTATTATTAGTGTTTTTGTCGCTGGTATTGTGGTGTCGTTCGGTATGGATTGCCTTGGTGGCATTACTTCCTATTTATTTATTTTATTTGATGTATCAATTTAATTGGAAAAAAATACAATCCTTTATGCTTTGGGGAGTTGGGATATCTTTAGTAATAGGAGGTGTTTATTTATTATTTGCAGATTTAAGTATTATTGAGAAACAATGGGATAATTTAATAAATCCCCATTATGGATCATCACAAGAAAGGATAACCTTATGGAAAAGGACATGGGATTTAATTCAGGACCATCCCTGGGGAATTGGCCCTGGGCAATGGCAATTTCAATGGGCTGCGTACTCCGGAGCAAAAACAAGGTATGAAACAGGAGCGGTATTATTTACCCGACCCCATAATGATGCGCTTTGGATATGGTCAGAAATAGGACATCCAGGAATTATTTCTTGGGTACTCGTATTTATTGTTGCATTAATACTTTTGTTTCGACAACCTTGGAAAATAACCTCTTTAAAACAGATTACGGGTTTAGCAGGAATTATTATTTGGTGGATTATTAGTTGTTTTGGTTTTCCTAAGGAAAGACCAGAGGAATTAACGCTGTTAGCCTTTTATTTAGCTTTGTGTATTCCAGATCAATTAATTTCAATTCCTTTATTTAAGGATTTATCGCTTTATCAGAAGATTCGAAATTATAGTGTTAAGAGTTTATTAATATGGATTTTAATTGGGTGTTTAATTTTTATTTTTCAGAGAATAAATTCTGAAAGAATAATGCGGCAAGTTTGGGAAGCAAGAATGCAAGGTAATTTCCCTAAAATGGTAGAATTAAGTGAACAGGCAAGATCCTGGGCATATGATACCGATCCCACTTCAACTCCTGTGATTTGGTACACTGCAAATGGTATGTTTTTAACTGGTCAGACAGAGGAAGCTTGTCAATTATATCAAGAAGCTAGAAATATACATCCTTATCATGTGCATGTATTGAATAATATGGGATCTTGTGCGGAAATTACCGGGCATCCCGAGGAAGCTATTCAACTGTATTTAAAAGTATTAAAAGTAGCCCCTCCATTTGATGAGGCAAAATTAAATTTGGCTGCTGTGGAATATAATCGTGGAAATCCAGCAAGTGCGCTCAATTATTTAAATTCTTGTTCAGAAGAAACCCGAAAATCGCCGCAATGGAAGGGTTTTCAGGAAAGAATCCTAAAAAGATTAAATAATTAATATTCTGTGTATGTATTCTTACAAAAACTTATTTCGGAAATAGAATTTAATCTGTACTTTTAACTGAATTTATATTAATTTATCTTAGCCATTTACAAATTAAGTATGCGTATTGTATCGTTATTCTTACTGACTCTTTTCATTCTTTCCTTTTCTTCTCTTCAAGCTCAACAAGGGGTTGAGGACAGACTTCCTGTTTCTTTAACTGGGATGGGATTTGATGTTCAGGTTGCATCGGCAAGTTTAATTTCGATAGCACCACCGATGGGAAATCAAGGTCAAACGTTGAGTGTGGTCGTAACAGGGACCTCAACGAATTTTTTACAGGCATCCTCTACATTTTATTTAATGCAATCGGGATACCCTATTTTACCCAGTTCCACCACAGTTTTAAATAATAATGATATCTATGGAATGATTTGGATTTCCAACACAGCACCCACCGGTTGGTATGATGTAATTGCAACCGTTGGATCTAGCACGTTATTATTACCTACTGCCTTTTTAGTAAATCCTATGGGAAGTGCTTCGCCTACCATTGTTCAAATAAATCCTAATTATGTGACCCGTGGTACAAATGGATTTCAAATTGCAGTTCAAGGTAGCAGTACACATTTTTCATCCGCAGCCTCTTCTACTATAAGTTCCTTGGTAAATAATACCGTATCTCCTCCAAGTAGCATCACTCAAATTGCAAGAAACATAGGGACTGATTTAAATTTCTCAGAGACCTATAATATTCCCGCCAATGCATTGGCAGGTTGGTATGATTATGTTTATTACAATGCCACAGATGGAATATTAAATTACTTAAATGCAGTATATGTAGATTGGGCGACTTTACTTGATTTTGAAGGTAAAAAAGAAAACCTTTGGTTAATTTATCCCAATCCATCGGAAGGAATGGCTTATTTGTCTATTCCGGATACCTATCAAAATGAAACTCATTTTGTAAGTATTGTTGATATGAAGGGCAGTGTTATTCGGAGTTGGGAGCAAAAGCCAGTTTTAGGAAAAATTTTATTTTCTGTTTCCGATTTACAAACCGGGATGTATTGGATAAGCGTAACCTGTGGAGATCAGAAAACAACTTTACGGTTGTCGGTTAAATAGGAATTACAAAGAATAAAACTGCATACTAATTGTTTCGCAGCTAGAGCGCTTAGAAATAATTGGGATCAATAGTGATATGAAGATAGATTAAACTCCTACGGAGGGCTATTTCTAGCTTCTTTATCCTCACA
>RFSG01000039.1 GCA_009924095.1 Sphingobacteriia bacterium | reverse complement strand
CTGGTAGCAGTGGATCCTTTGGATAAAATAGAATTTGAAAACAGTTTTCAAAAATGGATACCTGAGTTACCTTGCCAACCTATTGGAAGGATTACAGATACTCCTGGATTTAAAATTCTACTTTAAAGTTTAATGATTTTTTACCCCCAAATAATTGGGGTTTTGCCTTTGGCAATCAACCATTCATTGGTTTTTGAAAAATGCTTACATCCTAAAAACCCTCGATGAGCTGATAATGGAGAAGGGTGTGGCGCCTTAAGAATTAGGTGTTTTTCGGGAGATATTAATTGTGATTTAGCTTGAGCATAAGAACCCCAAAGTAAAAAGACTAAATTGGAAAATTGAGTTGACAAATTAGAAATAATGGAATCGGTAAAAGTCTCCCATCCTTTATTTTGATGTGTTCCGGGTTGATTTGCCCTTACCGTGAGCGTGGCATTTAATAAGAGCACTCCTTGTGATGCCCAGCTTTCTAAATTTCCATGGGAAGGGTAAGGAAGATTTATATCTTGATGTAATTCTTTAAATATATTACGTAAGGAAGGAGGGATGGGAACACCATTAGGCACTGAAAAACATAAGCCATGTGCTTGGCCAGGTCCATGATAAGGGTCTTGACCGATGATAACTACTTTTACCTTTTCAGGGGGGGTTAATTTTAGCGCTTGAAAGATTAATGAACCAGAAGGATAGATAGTGTAACCTGCTTCTTTTTCAGAAAGTAAAAAGTCTTTAAGTTGGGCAAAGTAAGGAAGCGCAAATTCTTTCCCAATTAAGTTCAACCAACCGTCAGGTAAATCCGGCGTTTTTATTGACGATGCCAAGTTGTTAATCGAATTATTTATTCAGCCTCCATTCTTTTTTCCAGCAGCCTAGGAATGCAAAAAAACAATAAATGGGGATAGGATTGAAAAAAATGTTTCCAAGTTGGAGATTGAGATTGAATCAAACAAATTGCTCCTGTAGGTACTTCAGGAGGGGTTGCTAATCCTAAAGCCCAAGCAATTGTTTTGGTAATATCAGGATTATGTCCCCAAAGCGCTGCCTTTGAGTATTTATCAGGAATATTTCCAACCACTTGTTCCCATCCACTTACGCCGTGTTCATACAATTCATTTGAAATTTGAATTAGAGTAGTTGAATTGCTGTGAAATAGGATTCCTTCTGCGGTTTTATAAGCTCTTACTGCGGGAGAACTAAATACAACTTCGGGCGACCATTCAAAGTTTTGCAAAGCTCGCCCCAATAAAACCAAGTCTTGTTCCCCACGAGTAGCTAAAGGCCTTTCCAGATCAGGGATTCCGGAAGGATGATCTGATTTTGCATGTCGGCCTAATAATAGTGTTTTCATCGTTTTCCCAAAGGTTATAAAATTCAACTGCCTCCTGTAATAGTGAGGAGGCAGTTAAGAATTGTAAAGTAAAACTAATTAATTAATGAACCACGACTGTTTTCAAAGTATGTTGGGATTGAAGCCCATTTTCATCCAAGGAGAATTTAATTAAATAAATGCCCGCTTGAAGATCTTCAGTATTGAATTCTACAGTTTGTTTTCCTATTACTTCTTTTCCGGTAAATAAGGTTTTGATCAAATTACCAGTTATGCTATACACTTCAATTTTTACTGAAGTTGCATTTGAAAGTGAATATTCAATACTTCCTTTGTTACCCATAGGATTAGGGAAAACGCTTGCATTAAAGCCAGATTCACTCGTAATTAAGGGTTGACTAGATACTAAAGAACTGGTACGTAAAACTCCTCTTCCAAAGGTGGCAATGTACAAATTTGGATCATGCTCATACCCTTCTGTGAATCGTTTAGATTTAATGTCTGTTACTGGAACACGCTTCAAATCATTGTTATTGGTTTCCGCCCAAGAGGGAGTAGTTCCCCCGTGTACATAATTAGAGGTACTATAGATTCCCCATTCTGTTCCTAAGATAAATCCACTTAAAGGAGAATTAGGATGATAGTGGGAAGCATATACCGGGATATTAGGAAGATTACCTGTGATATCAACGAATACTGGCACAGAATCCAGAGCATTACTACTTGCCATTACTCTAGGATCTCCAGACGCTGTTTCATAACCCCCATAAGTCACTACAATATTTGCAGCATTAGTAGGATCAACAGCAATAGAGGTAATCCAACGTGCTGGCATATTCAGTGCATTGATTTGCTTGTAGGGAGCAAATGTGTCAATTAAAAGAGGCTCATGTGGACGTAAAATTCTAAATAATTTTCCGTTAGAAGTACCTACAAACAAGGTATGATTAACATCATTTGACACGGCCATTGCTGATATAACATTTAATGGATTTTTCTCTACATCTGTTCCAATTTCAGCGGAGGATAGTAAAGCAGGGGTAATACGTGTCCAAGAAGGAACTTCAATATCGGTAGCAGATGGGGTTGCAAAAGGATTCAGAATGGTCCAGATGTAACGGTTAGTAGCATAATAGGCTACTGTAAGATTTTTTTGACCAACAGCAGGATTGCCATATTCCAAGTATTCATCCAATAAAAAGGTATTGATATAAGCAGCATAGTCATTGGGACGACCTAAATTACTAGAGGAGGAACTCGCATCAATGATGGTATCGGTAGCCAGCGTTCCAAATGGATTTGGAGATAATGGATAGCCGAAGAAGAGTTCATAGTTTTCACCTTTATTAGTAGTACGGGTCAACAATCCTTGAGTTCTTCCCCCTAAGAAATTATCATACTTACGTTGGGTAAAATCATGTTTTGCTGGTATAATAGAGGCTGCAACTCTTCCGCCAACACCTTTATAGCCATTGGTAAATGCATTAGAGTTGCTAAGTGTAGGTATTTTATTGATTAATCCATGCGTAGAAGATCCTGCTATGATACCTCCTTCTGGATTTACTCCAACGCCAAATAGTTCTGCCCCTACATACCCTTTTGATTTGGTGATAATATTTGCCCCAGAATTGGTTGATCTAACAATTTGCCTATCGGTACCTAAGAAAAATTGTTGTGGGTCAATTGGATTAAAAGCCATGGCATGCACATTGGCAGGAACATAATTCACATTCCCGGGGAAATCCGTTTGAATACCTATGGTTCTCCAACCTAAGGTAGGGGAATAAATCATAAAAGTCTGACCTCCCAAATAAAGTAAATCTGCACTCAAAGGACTTACTTTTAAAGTAAAGGCATATCGACCCTGACCTCTAACTTTATTACTTGCAACAGAATGTGGAGCAAACCATCCCATATTGGCTTCATCAACATACGTTTCAGCTGGAGCTATACGTGCCCAAGTAGCTCCTTTATCAGTTGATTTAAAAACGCCCGTAATTCTACCACCTTTAGATGGATCAGTGAATGGGTAACAACCCGATACATATACTATATTAGCATCAGAAGGGGCAGCGGCAACCACAATTCGGCTTCCGCCTAATAAGGTAGTTGCAGAACCGGTTATGGTAGCATCTGAAATTTGAGAAAAACTAGCACCTCCATCGTTAGAAATAAATAGTTTAGAAGGAGTAGCAGCCAAAACAGTAATACCATCTGCTAAGAATTCAACCTCAACAAAAATATCGTTTGTTAATTCTGCTGGACCTGATGGGATGTTGATAGAAGTAAAATCATCATCCGTGAAATACAAACCTTTTAAGGTAGCAGCAAAGACTCTGTTACCTGTTGGGCTTACAGCTACTTTTTGCACCGATGTGAAAGGATCATTAAACGTCGGAGTACTTCCGTGCGACCAGGAAGCATTTACATTCGAAAAAGTAACTCCATTATCTAAAGAAACATAAACTCCTTGGCCCATAAAACCCGAATATCCCAAAGAGCCATTTTTCTTATTCTTAACCAAAAGAGGATCGTCTTGACGAGTGTAAAAAACTAGTTCTCCTGTACCGACATATATTTTACTTCCTTTGATTGCAATAGAAGAAATGATTTGATTTCCATCATAACTACTAACAGGAGACCAACTTTCTCCAAGGTTGGAAGTTTGATATAGACCGCCGCCGGTACTTCCTGCATATACTGTACTTCCATCTTGGGAATAAGCAATTGCACGCGTTCTTCCGCCTAAATTATCTGGACCTTCAGATTGCCAAACCAAGGGTAGCTGCGCCTGAGCACCCATCCAACTGCCGAAACATAGCCAACATGAGAGATGGAATAATTGCTTCAAGGAAAATTTCTTCATATTCATTATACTACTGAATGTCAAAAGTTGTGGAATCAAATTAACATATTTTACCCCAATTTAACAAAAGTCAAGAATTGAGTTTAATTACACCAAAATCGAATTAATTCGGGCGTAAATGCCTTTCAGAATGGTAAGAGGATCTTACGAGTGGACCAGACTCAACATATTGAAAACCGATTTCAAGACCTTTTTCCTGATAATGTTGAAACACCTCCGGGTGAATGAATTCAGCAACAGGCAAGTGCATATGGGTAGGTTGTAAGTATTGACCTAAGGTAAGAACTTCACAATTATGGTTGACTAAATCTTCCATGATTTCATAAACTTCTTCAGGTGTTTCCCCTAAACCCAGCATAATTCCTGATTTGGTCCTAATTCCTGTTTCGTGTGTTCTTTGAATTTGTTCCAAGCTTCTTTCATAGCGGGCTTGAGGTCTGACCTTCCGATACAATCTTTTTACCGTTTCCATATTGTGAGAAATCACATCTGGTTGTTCCTGGGTTACAAGATAAAGTGCATCCCATTTAGATTTAAAGTCAGGAATTAAGGTTTCCATCGTAACTCCCGGTGATGTTTCATGGATAGCCCGAATCGTTGCCGCCCAAATACCTGCTCCTCCATCTGCAAGTTCATCCCGATTAACAGAAGTAATTACTGCATGTTTAATCCGCATTAATTGAACTGCTTGGGCAACTCGTTGGGGTTCTTCAATATCTAACTCAGTAGGCCGACCTGTTGCCACTGCACAAAAAGAACATGCCCGAGTGCATACATTCCCCAGAATCATAAAGGTTGCAGTTCCTGCTCCCCAACATTCTCCCATATTGGGGCATCTTGCACTTTCACAAACCGTATGCAGGGAATGGTCATCAATAATATGCCTAACCTCACGAAAGGTTTCTCCATAAGGTAGTTTTACTCTCAACCAATCTGGGCGTTTTCCTGCGGTGGCAGGTATATTTTTTTGTATTATGGGTAGTTCTATCATACAGGTTTTGTAAGACCTATCTGTTTAATTGAATACAAAGGTATTGTGTAATCTGTTCCCAAGGGATTTATTCACCATGCATTTCCCATTAAGAATCCAATGGATCCCGTATAAAAAACCTGTCTTGAATAGGGTATTAATACTGTTATGGGATTGGGAAATAAATCAACACGTGTTCCTAAAGTAACGGCACGAATAAATGCTTCTTCAGCTCCTAATTCTAGTTCCAATTGACCTCTAAGGGTAAATGCTAATTTATACTTGACCTCGGCTGTAGAAGACATAAATCCAGCTTCGGAAATAACTTGTTCATAAGGAACTCCTTCATAAAATGAAGTTAATTGTCGAGTACCTAATAAAGGATTATTAGGATCAGGTACAAACTTCTCAATACGATAAGGAACCAAAAGTGCAAGGGAAGGGCCGGCAGCAAATCCCCCTTTAAGATTTACTTTATTGATCTTGCCTCTAGGAATGATATCTACCATTCGGCCATAAGCAACGCCAAGAATTAATAAGTAATTGGCTTTATTCAGGATAAAACTTTTTCCATCTTGCCCTTTAAACAAAGACTCTCGTTTAAATTCCCTATAGTCCTTTACATAGTTTAGGCTCAAAGGAAACCAATGGTAATATCCATTTGCTTTGAGAGTGTATTGAACCTCTATTCCCCATCCTCTGGTCAATAAACCACCGCCGAAAGCTAAATGATTTCGGAAGGGAGCGGAAAGCGTATCTTCTGCAGTAGTATATTGACTGAAGCCTATCAAGGGGATAAATCCTATAAAACCAATCATCCATATTTTAAGGACTCCAGCGAAACGCATGTTATGGATTAGTTAGCTCCAATGACCTCAACATTAAAAATCAATGTTGAGTTGGCGGGAATGTTAGGCATTTCGGAAGTACCATACCCTAAGTTGGGAGGAATCACCATTATAATTTTAGCACCTACTTTACAAAGGGTTAATCCTTCTCTCCATCCGGTGATTACTTGATCTAAAGAAAGATCTGCTGGTTGATTTCGTTCAAAAGAACTGTCGAACACTTTTCCATCGGTTAACATTCCATGATACATAACTACCACTTTATCGGTTGCTTTAACTTGATTTCCGGTTCCCTGTTGAACCATTTGATAACGTAATCCGGATGGGGTAGTAATTAATTTACTGGTATCCATTGCCCAGGGAGTGAAACCTTGTCCAGCAGAAGTTGGAGTTGAAGTTGCCTGTGCAGTAGTTGAATGATCTTGTGGTGTTTGAGAAGCAGAAGTGTCTTCTCCACATCCCAATCCCAACATAAAAATGGCTATTAGACTTAAGGATTGGAAGGTAAACAAGTTCATAGGATTGATTAATAGATAAGCTGAGATTTAAAGGAGTCTAACAAATTTAAGAATTTTTCGACGGTGTTTTCTAAGGAATCTTCACTCATTCCACCAGAAGCATTATGGTGTCCTCCCCCTTTAAAATGACCTGCCAATTGATTGGCTGGGAAGCTTCCAATACTTCTAAAACTCATCTTTCTTACCGATCCCCGATCCACAATTAATACGCCTAAATTCACACCTAAAATACTCAAGGCATAATTTACTAATCCTTCTGTATCTCCTGTTTTAACGTCAAATCTTTCCAGCTCTTCAGCAGTAATTGCCATGTAAGCGGTATGGTATTCTGGAAGTACTATTAATTTCACATACAAACAATATCCCAGAAAACGGGTACGAGATTCTGAGAAGTTATCAAACAAACGATTTTGGATTAAGTCGGCAACTGCGCCTTTTTCCAATAAGGTTGCAATGGTTCTGTGAACAGTAGGGGTTGTGTTACCAAATCGGAAAGAGCCTGTGTCCGTCATGATTCCTACGTACAAACATTCTGCACTTTCATGTTTTAAGAGATGTAATTCATCATTGGCTTGAATGAAACGATAAATCAATTCACAAGTGGAGGAGGCTTTCACATCCCAGATTCTAAAATCGTCCCAAGGTTCAGGGTCTAAGTGATGATCTATTTGAATAAAACATCTACCCGATTTATTATTGCGCATCCACTCTCCTATTTCATTGGCTCGGGTAAGCACACTAAAATCTAGGCCCATGATGGTATCTGATTGTTCCAGCAGTTGAATTGCTTTTTCAGGTGTTTCGGTATATACACATACCTGATCGTTGCCTGGAAGCCAATGCAAAAAATGTCCATAATCCGTTGGGGTGATGATGGTAGCTGATTTTCCGAGTTTTTTCAGATAATGCCATAACCCTAAAGTTGAGCCCATCGCATCTCCATCTGGCTTGTGATGGGTGGTAATTACAATGTGATTTGCCTTTTCTATATGAGCTCTTATCTGTGCACTTTGATCCATGATGCAAAGATACTAGGGGAAAAGGCTTGCTCAACAGACAATATGGATAAAGTTAAATTCTGAGGAAAGTGTACTTTTGCAAAAAATATCCATCATGAACGGGAACTTAACGCTTACCATTTTAAAACCAGATGCTGTTGCCAATGGGCATACCGGTAAAATTATTGATCATATTCTTCAGGCTGGGTTTCGTATCAAAGCCATGAAGTTAATTCAACTGGATGAGCGCACTGCTGGGATGTTTTATGACATTCATCGGGAACGTTCGTTTTTTAAAGAATTAGTGGGCTTTATGATTAGCGGACCAGTGGTTCCAATGATCTTAGAAAAAGAAAATGCCGTTGCTGATTTTAGAGAACTCATCGGAGCAACTGATCCTGCCAAAGCTGCACCCGGAACGATTCGTAACTTATACGCTCGTTCTATCGAAGCGAATACTGTTCATGGTTCTGATTCAGATGAAAATGCTTTGCGTGAAGCACATTTCTTCTTTTCAGACCTTGAAACGTTGTAAGCTGCTTACGCTTCTAACTTCAAATCTGATTTAACCAATCTCCTAACTGGTTTTCCCATACAGACCTAAGTTGATCTAAGGACCAAGTATGGGTGTTGAGTTGTACGCTTTTTTCTTGAAGAGTTCCTAAATACAAGGCATTCACTCCTATTTGTTGGCAAATTTCGGTTAACTTATCTGTTGCCTCTGGAGCCAAGGATACCACTATTCTACCCGCTCCTTCTCCAAACCAGAAGGCATCTGGGCGGATGGTTTCTGGCGAAGTAACCTTCCATCCTAATCCTGAGGCAAAAGCAGATTCTAACAAACAAAGCCATAATCCTCCATCGGCAACATCATGTGCCGAATGAATTACCTTTTCTTGGATTAATCTGGGTAAACATTTATGAAGCGCTAATTCTGCTTCCCAATCAAAATATGGGGGCGGACAATGTGTTATCTTATGCCAAGCGGTTAGATATTCTGAACCCGCAAGGTCATGGGTTACTGGACCTAAAAGCCATAGATGATCTTCTGGGGATTTAAAGCCCAAACCCATAACATGGTTAATACTTTCTATTAATCCCACCATCCCAATTACCGGACTTGGAAATACAGGACCTTCGGGGGATTGATTATAAAAGCTAACGTTTCCACCAGTTACCGGGAGATGTAATTTCTCACAAGCTTCCTTCATCCCTAAGATACTTTCGGTAAACTGCCAATACACTTCGGGATTATAAGGGTTTCCAAAGTTGAGGCAATTGGTTACCCCTAGGGGTTCTCCTCCAGCACACAGAATATTTCGCGCAGCTTCCACTACTGCTAGTAAGGTGCCTTTCCTTGGATTAGACCAAACATGACGAGCATTACAATCGGTTGTTAACGCCAATGCTCGGTCGGTATCTGGCAATAAGAGTATTGCTGCATCCGAAGGTAAACGAGTACTCATCGTAGCCGCTCCTACCATAGAATCATATTGCTCGGTGACCCATTTTTTATTAGCCAGGTTAGGAAGTGTGAGCATAAATTCAGCAACTTCCGCTATGGAGGTTGGCACAGGAATAGAATCCTCCGAATATTTTTCTATTTCTTTAAGATAGGCAGGAGGCGTATAAGTTCTTTCATACACTGGTGCATCTCCTCCTAAAACTAAACTTTGGGCGGGAATCTCCCCTACTTTTTCATTCCCCATAAAATATTCCACATTACCAGTATCCGTAACTTCCCCAATTTTGGCACAATGAATACCCCATTTCAAGAAGATTTTAAGCAATCCTGCTTCATTTTCAGGCTTAGTAATCACCAACATTCTTTCTTGAGATTCGGATAATAGAATTTCAAAAGGCTTCATGTTGGTTTCTCGAAGAGGGACTTTATCTAAGTGTAAAATCATTCCTGCATTTGCTTTTGCCGACATTTCTGCACTGGAACAAGTAATTCCAGCCGCTCCCATATCTTGAATGCCTGCAATCACTCCTGCTGCTATAGCTTCCAACGTAGCTTCAAGTAATAATTTTTCGGTAAAGGGATCGCCGACTTGAACCGAAGGTAATTTCTCCTCACTAGATTCATCTAAATCTCCAGAAGCAAAGGTTGCCCCATGTATTCCATCTTTTCCGGTGGCTGCTCCTACAATAAATACCGAATGACCTTTACCCACAGCAGTAGCACTTGCGGTAAGTCCGTTTTCTACAATTCCAACCGACATCACATTTACTAAGGGATTGGTAGTATAACAGGGGTCAAAATATAATTCTCCCCCAACGGTAGGAACTCCAAATGCATTTCCATAATGAGAAATACCAGCTACAATACCTCTGAGTAATCTTCGGGTTTTCGGATTTTCCGTATCTCCCAAACGCAAAGAATTTAAAGTAGCTATAGGCCTAGCACCCATGGTGAAAATATCTCTATGAATTCCCCCTACCCCAGTAGCTGCTCCTTGAAAGGGTTCAATTGCCGATGGGTGATTGTGAGATTCTATCTTAAAACAAACTGCCTGACCTTTTCCGATATCAATTAATCCAGCATTTTCTTCCCCTGCAGCCGCCAATACACGGGCTCCGGTTTTGGGTAACTTCTTTAACCAAAGAATAGAATTTTTATACGAACAATGTTCACTCCACATTACGGAATAAACACTGAGCTCGGTAAAGTTGGGGGTTCGACCTAAGATTTGACAAATCTTATCGAATTCTTCGGGCAATAAGCCTAGCTTATTTGCAACGGTAACATCAGAAAGGGGTAGCGAGGTTGGGTTCATTCCATTAATTCAGGATGATCTTTTTCAAATTGTGCTTGTACAGAACGGCTGACTACCCTTACCTGGATAGTGCCCGAAATGATATCTTCTTCGAAAGAAATAAAAACATCTGGTTTATACCAATAATAATAGGGACGATAAGGATCGGGTTGCTCAGCTTCCCCGTAATGATACCTCAATACATCCACAAAAGTTTTATGATCTTCAGTATATTCAAAACGTACATCTGCCGAATGGATTCGATTTTTATAGGCTAAGTATCGGATCTCTTTATATCGGTATCCTGCATATCCTTTTTCATCTGCTTTGCTGATAAACAAAGTGAAGTACGTATTTCTTTTGCCTTTATATTCTGGTTGCACCAATGAATCAGGCGGAAGCCCGGGACGTGTGCGTAGGAAGAACAAAGGCGTTAGGGTAGAATCTATCGGATTCTGACTCCACAGCGGAAAGCTGGAAAAAAGAAGGCACAACAAAAGGCAATTCCGCCACATAGAAAGCAAGTTAAGGAAATCTGATAGGCTAAACAGGGATTTCTGTATTTTTAACCTTTGGTTGTTAACGATACTGCATGAAAATTCTGATAACAGGTGGAGCTGGTTTTATTGGTTCCCATATCGCTCAAGCTTATTTAAACCTTGGACATGAAGTACATGTTTTGGATAATATGTATAGTGGTAAAAAAGAAAATGTCCCTGCTGGCGCAAGGTTAATTGAAATGGATATTCTAGATCCTGCGGTTCCGGAGTTATTAAAAACGGAACGATATGCTATCATTAATCATCATGCAGCTCAGATGGATGTAAGAAAATCAGTGGCGGATCCTTTGTTTGATGCTAGAGTTAATATTTTAGGAAGTATAAATTTGATTGAACATGCAATTCCCCATGGATTACAAAAATTTATCTTCGCCTCTTCCGGAGGAACTGTATATGGGGAACAAACGCATTTTCCTTCTACTGAAAATGACGCAACCCATCCTATCTCTCCTTATGGGGTCGCTAAGTTGACGTTTGAAAACTATTTGTTTTATTATCATACTAGTTTTGGACTTTCCTACGCAGCGCTTAGGTATGCGAATGTTTATGGCCCCCGACAAAACCCACATGGAGAAGCAGGGGTGGTAGCCATCTTTGCGCGTAAACTTCTGTTAGGAGAAGAAGCGATTATCAATGGTGCTGGATTACAAACGCGTGATTATGTTTTTGTGGGAGATGTGGTTCAAGCGAATATTGGTGCCTTGGGAGATGAATTATTGGGTGCTTATAATGTAGGTACGGGTATCGAAACTTCGGTTAATACCATTTATGATTTGGTACAAAAAGCATTGAATTCCCCTCAGCCGCGTAAACATGGACCTGCAAAAACAGGGGAACAACAACGTTCCGTGTTAAGCTGGGATAAACTTAACAATGCTTGTGGATGGACACCTCAAACTACCATTGAAACGGGTATTCCTTTAACCATGGAATGGTTCCAAAAGGCTTAACTTCTTTAGTGCTTCGACCTCCTTTTTGGATTCGGAAGATTTATCCCGGAGCGATCTGGAGCATGGAGGAAGATAAATTATTGTTGAGTTTTGATGATGGTCCGCATCCGGTTTATACGCCTCAGATTTTAGATATATTAGATAAGTATTCAGTAAAGGCTTATTTCTTTTTAAGCGGACAAGCGGCGGAACGTTATCCTGAAGGGGTAATACAAATTATTCAACAAGGCCATAGGATTGGCTTGCATGGGTATCAGCATTTGGATGGATGGAAAACTCCTGCGAAGGTTTGGTTACAAGATTGGGAGAAGGGAAAAAATGTATTAGAAGATATTTGTGGTTATTCTATTCATATCGGTCGGCCGCCGTATGGACATATTCCCTTTTCGTTGCGTAAAAGTTTATCTCGTCAATATACGATTTGGATGTGGGACTTGCTTCCGGGAGATTATGATCCTCAAGTAAATGGAGAGGTATTAAAGCAAAGGATATTTCAATGGGCAAGACCGGGCAGTATTATTGTTTTGCATGAAAATGATAAGTCGGGCGTAAAGGTTTGTGAGGTATTGGGTGAGGTTATTGAGGGTTTAAGGACAAAGGGATTTAAGTGGGTAGAAGGAGTTTGAGGATGCACGTGTTGAGCGCTCTTGTGCTGAGCGCTTGCCCTGAGCCTGCCGAAGGGAAGTCGAAGCATGCCTTAAGGGGAGTCGAAGAGCCGAGGTTGGAGATTGCGGGTCACATTTCGGCTAGCTCAATGCGAGCATTTCGACCCTTCGACTTCCCTTCGGCAGGCTCAGGGCAAGCGCTCAGGGCGGGCAAGCTCAATGACCGCCCCGCAATGACCAGGGTTAAAATATTTTTTTGATTTGGATACGATGCATAGAGCGTTGGGCAAATCAACCAACCACAAATCACTAATCATTAACCACTAAAAACTAACCCCTATATCCTTATCGTTGCGCAGTTCTCAATAAAAATATCCCTAATAAAAAGAATATTATATTCGGTAACCATATCGCCAACCAAGCAGGAAAGGTATCTCCAATAAAGGCTTGAGAGGTTAATAATAATATCACATATAAAAAACAAAAGACCAACCCTAACCCAATTTGGAAGGCTATTCCTCCTCTCGATTTACGAGAGGATAAGGGTAGTCCAATTAAGGTTAAAATAATGGCAGCAAACGGATATGCAAACCGCTCGTATTTTTCAATAATTAATTCATCTAATATATCGGATCCCCGATCGGTTTCTAATTGTATATACGCATATAATTCATGTAAGGTAAGGCTTTCTGCATACCCATCTTTTTGATAAATATCATCGGGCGATAATATTAAAGAAGTATCCATTAAGGGTTTGGAAAATAAATACTCACTACTATCTTTAAAAAATCTATAATTAATTCCTATTAATTGCCATTTTTGAATGGAATCTAACCAAACCATTCTTTGGGCAGATATTTTGGCTATCATTTTTCCATTTTCAATTTGCTCTAAGGTAAATTGATAGCCTTCATTAATTAATTGATTATACGACTCAATATAAGCATACGTACCCGGAGCTACCTTTTTATGAATATTCCTTTCTTCCATTACATTTTTTTTACGCAGAAAATTATATTCAAAATTTACACGCTCCCTTGTAGCTTTGGGAACAATGTATGCATTTAAATAAAAAGAAACTGAAGCAATAAATCCCGCACAAATCATATAGGGAAATAACAACCTTCGTAAACTTATTCCTCCACTAAACATAGAAACTAGTTCGGTTTGTTGTGCCATTTGGGAGGTAAAATAAATTACCGAAATAAATACACAAACCGGACTTAATAAATTGGCATAAAAAGGAATTAAATTAAAATAATAATATCGAATAATATCCCAAACAGAAGCTGAGGTTCGGGTAAAATCTTCAATTTGTTCGGTAACATCAATCACAACAATTACCAATATTAACAATAACACCATAAAGGTGAAGGTGCCAATGAATTTTCGGATAATATATAAATCGAGTATTTTCAAATCCGAGTTGAGAGAGCAGGAATTACTTTATTTTTCCAATTGACAAATGTTCCCTCTAAAATTCTGATTCTGGCTTCTCTCACCAGAGACAAATAAAAATTGAGATTATGAAGGGTAGCAATTTGTAAGGCAAGTGTTTCTTCGGCAACAAATAAATGCCGGAGATAGGCATAAGAATAAATTTGATCTTCCTTCAGCGTACTCTGGGGATCGAGGGGAGAAAAATCAGACTTATATCTTGCATTGCGAATATTCCGAATTCCTTCCCAAGTAAATAATATTCCATGACGAGCATTTCGAGTGGGCATTACACAATCGAACATATCTACCCCAAGGGCAATTCCTTCCAGAATATTTGCCGGAGTGCCCACGCCCATTAAATACCGGGGTTTATCTTTAGGTAAGATATTACATACCAAGGCAGTCATGGCATATAATTCTTCATCAGGCTCTCCGACTGACAATCCACCGATAGCATTTCCTTCCGCACCTAAATTGGCAATAAACTCAGCTGATTGAGTTCGTAAATCAGGAAAGGTACTTCCCTGAACGATGGGAAATAAATGCTGGGGAAATCCATATAAGGGTTCGGTTTCTTTAAATCTCTGGATCCCGCGAATTGCCCAACGGTGGGTTAATTGCAGAGAAGTATCTGCATACGCAAATTCACAAGGCCAAGGGGTACATTCATCCAACATCATCTGTATATCCGACCCAATAATTCTTTGGGTATCTACTACAGATTCAGGCGTAAATAAATGCTTAGATCCATCAATATGGGATTGGAAAGTAACCCCCGCTTCGGTTAATTTCCGCTGATGAGAAAGACTAAACACCTGATACCCGCCAGAATCGGTAAGTAGAGCATTTGGCCATTGCATAAAAGGATGTAATCCCCCTGCTGAGCTAAGTACTTCTGTTCCGGGACGAAGATAAAGATGATAGGTGTTTCCTAAAATAATCGGCGCTTTAAGATCGGTTACTAAGCGCTGATGATCGGTTGCTTTGATGGTTCCCTGTGTGCCCACGGGCATAAAAATCGGAGTAGGGATATCTCCATGCGCTGTATGTAAAACTCCTGCACGAGCCGAAGATTGAGAGTCGGTGAGAAGGAGATCGAACAAAGGAAAAAGAATAGGGATGGATGTAGAGAAGAAACCAGATTATTTTCTTCTTCGAAGTCGTATTCGAGCTTTGTTTTCTTCCCCTCTCCATAATCGTCGGATATTTTGTTGATGTGTTAACACCACCATAATAAACATGGCAAAACCGAAAATGATTAATACTTCCTGACGGGGATCATAATGATAAATAATGGTATAAATCAGGACAAATACCGGAAATGCTAAAGTCCCGATGATAGATCCCAAGGATACATATTTGGAAATTAACAACACCACAACAAAGGTTAGTACACAAGCCAAGGTAGCCCAGGGATGGATGGCAATCATCATCCCTAAAAGGGTATTAATACCTTTACCTCCTTTAAAGTCGGCATATACTGGGAAAATATGTCCAACAACTGCCGCAAGACCGAAAATAATTCTGAGCATGGTAAAAGAGCCTGCATCGAAAAATCCGAAGTTGCGGTAAAAGATGCCTGCGAGGGAGGCAGCGAAAAATCCTTTTAGAATATCAATAATCTGAACCGGAATTCCTGCACGTGCTCCAAGAGTTCTGAAAGTATTGGTACTACCCGCATTTCCACTTCCATGTTCACGTATGTCAATTCCATAAAATATCTGCCCAACCCATACTGCAGTAGGGATAGAGCCAATAAAATAGGCCAGGATGGTTAATAACAGGATAGAATAAAAATCTATCATAATTAATTGTAAAATTAATAAAACGCCTGAGTCAGGCGAGAAGGTAAAATTAACCCGAAAGGTTAAAGTTAGGGGTTAGTGCAGAAAATGCCAAAAATCTTATTTATCTGCTTCTCCCATTACTGGATCAATAGAACCGATGAGCACTACGGTATCGGCTACTACTGCCCCTTCCATCATTTTTTCTAATACCTGAAGGTTAGAAAATGAGGGAGAATTGATTTTTAATCTCCAGGGAGATCCCGTACCATCGGAAATAAAATGAAACCCTAATTCCCCTTTAGGAGCTTCTATGGCGGAATATACTTCTGCACCTTTCGGAGGACAAACTCCAATATCGGTCATCATAAAGTCATGAATCAATCCTTCCATGGAATAATATACCTCATCTTTGGATGGATAGGTTTGTTTCGCATTGTCCGCACGAATATCGCCAGCGGGAAGACGATCTAATAGTTGTTCGATGATCCGAACCGATTGTTCCATTTCATCCATTCTCACAAAATACCTAGCTAAACAATCGCCTTCTGTGCGGATAGGAATATCAAAATCTACTTGATCATACACCAAATACGGCTCGGCCACCCGAATATCATGGGCTACTCCTGATGCTCTTAAGCTTGGACCTGTAAATCCATAGGCTATGGCATCTGCCTGAGAAACTACCCCTACGCCGATATTGCGATTAATCCAGATCGCATTTTTATTCAATAACTTATTCCATCCCACCAATTCTTTTTTGAAGTTCTTGATGAAATCCCGAATCATTTTAATGGTATCGTCGGCTAAATCGTATTGAATTCCTCCAATTCTACAATGCGATACTGTAAATCTTACTCCGGCTAACTTATCGAATATCATGTATAGATTTTCTCTTTCGCGAAAGGCATACATAAACATGGAAATAGCTCCTGCATCCATTACCATCGTGCCCAACCAAAGTAGATGGGCAGATAATCTTGCGAGTTCACAGGCGATAGTACGGATATATTGCGCTCTTTCTGGAACCTGAATATTGGCTAGTTTTTCCACTGCCAAGCAAAATCCAACATTATTGGAATAGGGAGAAAGATAATCCATGCGGTCGGTATAGGGCATGAACTCTTGATAGGTTTTATTTTCAGCAATTTTCTCAATACCTCGATGCAGATAGCCTAAGTCTAACACTACCTTTTCAATATTTTCCCCATCTAATTTGGTTACTACCCGCAAAACTCCGTGCGTAGCTGGATGTTGAGGCCCCAGATTGAGTACCATTTCGGTACCTAACGGATCATTTTCGATTACCTCTACAGAGGAATGTTTAGTCTCTAAACGCTTATAAATAGCTGCTTGGTGACGGGGGAAAAAAGTTGCCTTGAACTTTTCCTGATATTTGGAGATATGTTCGCTCATAATGCCGGAAACTGTAGATAGTCACAAATTAAGGGGATAACGGACTTTTTTCCTAATAAATAGATAATGAGAAAGTGTGGGAGGGTAGAATTTTTTGATTCTAATTGATACGTATCAAAATGAAGTATTAATCGTATTTTTAATTTTCGAATAATCAAAAGGAAGGTGTATTAGGTATATTGAGAACTAAAACATTTTTAAAACTCATAAATCTAAAAATCATTGAATAATAAAAATTCTACAATACAAGCACTAACTGCTCCGATTATAAATTATAGCAGCAAAACAAGGCTTTTCCGCAATAAAGCGGTAAAGGTTCTGAAAACACACCAATATCTGGTAAGACCAGAAAGACTTTCCGGAGATGCTCCAAAGGATTTAATTTATGTTTACGAATACGGAAGGAGTATCAAATCCAGAAAAAAAACATGGATACCCTATATTTCAAAAGTAGGACACAAATGGTACCCAACTGAAAGTATTACAGAACATCTGCTAACACGTTTTGGACAAGCCTGGGGATTTAATGTGGCCAAATCAAAGTTGTATGTGTTTGCTGGACAACTACGATTTTGTAGTGAACTATTTCGGAAACCCAATCAGGAGTTGGTTCATGGTGCTGACATATTAGCAAGGCACTTATCTGAAAGTGATGCATTTATAATAGAACAAATTGATAAAAATGGTTGGAGTCAAGAACTGCTTACTTTAAGTTTTATTTCTCAAGCCCTAAAAGAAGTATTTCAGGATGATTCTGATAAAATTATTGATGACCTAATCAACCTACTATTGTTTGATGCAATGGTTGGAAACAATGACAGGCATTTCTTCAATTGGGGAGTATTGCGCCACTTAAAAGGAAAACATAAACCTTATCTTTCCCCAATCTATGATACAGCTCGAGGAATGTTTTGGAATTACACGGACTCAAGTCTTATGTCAATTCTCGTTGATGAAAAACATTTATCTCACCATATCGTTAAGTATAACAATAATACAAAACCTAAAATTGGTTGGGAGGGAGAAAAAGCGATTAATCATTTTCAATTAGTTGAAAATATAATAAAAAACGATATGTGCTCAATACCTTACCTAAAAAATCTATTTTCAAATGATAATTTAAATAAAGCCATAAGCATTTTATATACTGAGTTTAATGAATTAATTACCCCACCTCGAAAACAATTAATTGTTCGTAATTTGCAATATCGTTTTGAAACTTTCAATCACCTCCTAGGTTTTTAACATGCTTAATAAATTAAAAAATAAAATTTGGAAAGCTGAAGGTCATGAAAACATGGAAACCCCTTCAAGTGAAAAGGTGGAATTTGTTTTAAAATATGAAACCTTACCCATTGGACGATTAACGGTTAATAATGGAGTTTGGAAATTTGCCTATACAGACCAATTCAGGGAACAAAAAGATTTAACCCCACTAATAGATTTTCCAAACCTTGAAAGGGAATATGAAAGTACCCAGTTGTGGCCATTTTTTTCTTATCGCATACCAGGATTGAATCAGCCTTTAGTTCGGGCAATTATTTTAAAGGAAAAAATAGATATTAATAACGAAGTTGCCTTATTAAAACAATTTGGTAAAACCTCAGTTTTCAATCCCTTTTTATTGACCCCTGAAAAATAATAATCAGGAAATATAAAATTACATTTCCCTGAATATATTTTATTTAAAACAGCGCTCGTAATTGCATCCGGCCGGCGTGTATGGGTCGCCCGATACTAGATGCCCGGAGGTCGTAATTCATACTAAATTCTAAACTAGGGGTCAAAAACCAGGTTCCAAATACTTGAATCTGTAGGTTATTGCCCGGTTGAAAACTTTCTAACAACTCATAATTCGCTGCCGCATTTGGGGTGCCTTCCTGAAGAATTCGAATTACACTGATTTGGGTATTTAAATTATTCCGATCCTTTACATTGATTTTAGTTTCTAACTGAATTTTATGAAATCTGGCTCTGCTATTTAAAGATTCATTTAAAGAAGTATTTTGTTTATCTAAAAATTCATACCCACCACTCATTCTGAATTGTCGGGAAAATTGACAATTTATTTTGGGTTGAAATCCTTGAAATTGAATCTGATAATTTCGGGGATCTAATTCTTGGGCAACATATCCTTTATTTCCTAATTGCAATAAATTTTCAATACTGATATCCGAATTAATATTAACCCGTTGACGCCCTTGCCAAGAACGGCTTTCTCTGGTTTCTGCTCCTACTAATAAAAACAATCTAGATTTATTATCTAAAAAAGAAAAAGAAAGTTCTCCGCCTGGTTGATTTCTGAAAAAATAAAGATCCTGACGAAAAGTGTACAATGCATTTTGTAGGGCAGTATCTCCGAAAAAATTTCGAAAACTAATTCCATACGTTTTCCATCCCCGATCTTCATCCTTTTTTTGTTCCGTACGAAAATTAGTAACTAAAGATATATTTCGTAAAGTCTCTTTAAACCTATTTTTAGTTTTAGAGATAATCCGTTTAAACTCTACTCGAATACTTCCATTTAAATTCACACCAATCGTTGGAAATAAAGTAGTGCCCGGAACTAATACTCGAATAAAATTTGCTGCCGACTGATTAAAGGATAATACAAATTCATTAATTTCTTGTATTCCATTCTCATTAAAATCTTTCCATTCATATTGCCCAAAACCAGGAGTAGTTTCTACATATCTAATTTCCCGACGTGCTACCCGTTGGGAAGAAACTTCATAAATTAAATTCGTATTAATCCACCGTTTTCGACTGACATAAGATTGCTGAAAATTATTTAATAATGTTTTGCTATTACTAAGACCCAGTTCTGAAAAGGCAGTATCTTGTACTCGAAAATCTCGCCAAGTGGTTGTTTGTTGAAACGTAAATAATTCTCCCGGTTGATAAAACACTTTGCCATACCAAGTATGGGCAATTGCTTTATCTCGCACCAGTAATTTATACCATTCCTGATCCTTTCTGTAATTATAAGAAATATCCATCCGTAAATTTTCTAAATCAACGGTTCGTAAATACGGTTTTAAATCTGTGAATTTGAAAGTTCCCGGCAATAAACTATCTAAATTACGTTGAATTCGATTTTCAGTCCATATTTCAATTCCCGGCTTTAATTTATTCCAAGTATGCGACCAATCTGCATTTTGCCGAAACCAAGTAGAATAGTTACGTAAACTATCATCCACCGTTTTTAATGCAGTTATTAAATGTTTTCCTTGAATCCAAGAATGTTGACTATTAATTTCATAATTCTGTTTACTACTATGAATAAACGTTCCATAATTTCGATACCCCAATAATGCTTTTATACCAAATAGGGACTTATACAAAAGGCCAATACTTCCCTCGCCTAATTTTTCTTCTCTTCGAATTCCAAGGTCATCATAATTCCATTCCCGACCATATTCTACTTTATAAATTCGGTCAATATTTTGATATTCCCGCGAAACAAAACGATAATGCAGATCAGAATTAATCTTTATATTTTTAAGAATAGGAACTGGATTTAATTGAATTCCCGATCGAGTTGCCCACCCTCTATTATCCCGATCATTTAGTGGAGAAAATCGGTTTTTATCTTCCTTGCTAAGTGCCGTTTCTTGATATAATTGAATATTCTCGGTTAATTGGTAAGCTGCATTAATATCACCTACTTGTAATAATCGAGGTAAGGGTAATAAAGTTAAGGGTGCATATTCACCCAGTAATTGTCCGGTTAAACTATCAGGTGGTAGCCATTCGAATACAGTACCATTTATATTATTATTAGATCTGCGGTAATATCCTTTCCCCGACCCAACAAAGGAGAAGGTAATTTGATAAATTGCAGTAGGGTCATCGGGAGCATACACATATCTTTCTAAATTCTGATTAAATAAAAAGGTATCTTTTCTAGCATATCGAATTTCAGTTCGCGACGTACCAACAGAATCTATTCCTGTATAGGCCGCTAAATTGGGATTATCCCCTGCTAATCGTAAAATAGCTTTTTGATCATTATTTAAGGCTTCAATAGGAGCATTTAAATTATCCGCTTCTCTTCCTAAAGAAATCCCTAAGGTTAATTTTTCTTTAAATAATTTATCCTGATACGTAGAAAATAATAAAGAGCGATTATAATATCTATCGGTATATTCAAAATCAACTACAATGCGGGAAATATTGGTAATTACTCGTTGCGCGGTAAAAGTGATTTCTCCGGAATTATAATCCATCGTATAATCATTTCCCTCTCCTCTTTGCATTTTTTCTCCATTTACATATACTTTTTCACTTCCTGCTAGAATAATAATTAATCGCTCCCCATTTTTTCCGGTAAGCCGATAAGGACCTTGACGTCCATTATCTCCTAAAAAAGAATTGCTGTAAAATTTACCTTTTGCCACTGCCCCATTAAGGGTAACTTTTAAGTCTTTATGTTGATGTTGAATTCCAATTCCTTGTACATTTCGATAAATATTGGCGTAAGAAGTTCCTGTCTGTTGAATTTCAAAATCTCCTAATACTAATTTTTGTTGTCTGGATTTTAATTGAATAAATACTTTATCAAAGTCATTAATTTGTTGGGTAGAACCATCGGGTTGAATGGGAATATTTTCATCGGTAATAGCGGCCATGATTTCTACATCATCGGTTACATATCCTTCTAATTGTAAACGTAAACCGCTGGTTACGGAAAGATCCCGATTATTGCCTAAACTTATTCCTCTGGAAATACTTCCTGATCTTCGAATTCTGCTAATTTCAAGTGCTTCACCGCCTCGACCCATGGAAGGATCTAACCTTTGAGTGATGCCTGAAATAAAAGCATTTGTATCTCTTTCCCGAAATGCATAACGATTTTTCAAAAAGGTGGGTAAATAACGATAGTAAATAGTGATACTATCTTGACGATTTGTAAATAAAATTACTTTTCCATCTACTGCCCATAATTGTGCAATGGTAACCCCTTCTGAAGTTTGAATAGAACCTGGAATTATATAAGGATGGGCTAATTGAAAAGTATCTGGAAAGGGATACTTAAAGGTTTCCTGAGCAGGCAAGGAACCTTGTGCCAGTAAATTCAGGGGTAATAATAATCCCCAAAACCACCAGTATTTACAGGTATTAATCAGCTTTAGGAAATTCAAGATAAAATCGGGTGCCGTTTTCTATTTCACTTTCGAAACGAATCGTTCCTCCTGAACCTTCTACAATTCTTCTCACCAAAGCAAGTCCTAATCCCATACCTGAAGTTTTAGTTGAAAAATTAGGTTCAAAAATATGGGGTCTAATTTCATCCGGAATTCCACTACCATTATCTTCAACAATAATTAATATTCCCGATGGAATTTCACTCAGAGATAATTTAACAATTCCATGTTCATTTAAGGATTGTAATCCATTTTTAACTAAATTTTGTAATACTCTTCCGATTTGTTCTGGATCGGCCTTCATAATTATGGGATGTTCGGGCAATTCCAATATTACAGCACCTTCAGGAGCTTGTTGATATAAGTCGGCCGTTTGTTGTAATAATTCTTTTACATCAAATAATTTAATTTGAGGTTGAGGAAGTGTAGCAAAAGTTGAAAATGCAGTTGCGATGGTTGCTAAAGAATCAATTTGCAATAATACCGAGGTGGTGACTGAATTTAATATTTCTTCTCGCTGCGGATGTTGATCTTTCCAAGCCCGAAGTAAGTGTTGCAAACTTAACTTCATTGGGGTTAGCGGATTTTTAATTTCATGCGCTACTTGTCGCGCCATTTCTCTCCACGCCATCTCCCTTTGCGTTTGCCCCAATTGCGCTTCGGATGCTCGCAACTTCACCAGCATTTGATTATAACTTTTTGCAATTGTACCAATTTCATCTTGTGTTTTTACTTCTAACGGTTTATTCTCTCCTCCCAATATAGTAGCATCTAAACGCTGACGTAAAAGCGTAAGGGGGCGAGTCATATATCTTGAAAACACAAGGGATAATCCGCCTAATATTAATAATACCACTAAATAAATATATCCTAATACGGATAAAAAATCACGGATACGGGTATCTAATATTTCTTGTTGACTTAAATACGGAATATTTAAACAAGCCAAGGGTTTTTGATCTGCACCGAATAATAATATATATCCGGAAAGATAACGAAGGTTACCAATTTGTTCTGCCCGAATAGTAAAAGAATGATGGGTAATCATTAAATCTTCCCAAGCACCAAAAGAAATTCGGGGAGAAATTA
>RFSG01000038.1 GCA_009924095.1 Sphingobacteriia bacterium | reverse complement strand
AATGCAGGAAAACAAGCAATTAATTTGTCTGATTATGTTGTGGTAACTCGGGATTATATTGTTAAAATACCGAGAGATATTATATTATATCCCGGTAAATCTTATACTTTACAAAGAAGAAAAGACAAAGAATCTACTGCTAAAAATATATTAGAAATTGAATCTTCTAAATCCTATTCAATTAGAATTAATAAAAAAAGAGCTGAAGGTAATTATGTGGTATTATTTGATGCTAAAATGCGAATAATAGATGCATTTTATTTTAGTCCTACGCCCAATCCACCTTTTCTGCCGGATGAGGGATTTCATACGTTTTCAAATAATGAGTTTGTTAATTTTTATGTGCCTCCCGGCGGAAATAATGTGTGGGGTTATTTGCCATTAGGAGATGATCCGGCAATTGCTTTTTTACAAGTAAATGGGAATTGGAAACCCGGTTCTGCAGTAACACGAAAGAATCCAAATCCTGCCGTACATTTTCGTCAATTTTCAATTCGTTTTAAGGATGGAATTGTATCTCTTAAATGGGTCACAGATTATGAAGATAATGCCCAACAATTTTGGATAGATAGAAGTGAAAACCAAGAGGAATTTATTTCGATTGGATCCATTCCAGCGAAGAATAATTCGAGAGAATTTCAAACTTATTCTTTTTATGATTCAGAAATAAAAGAAAATAAAACGTATTATTATCGAATTCGAAATGCGGATGCTTTTGGAAATGAAATTAATTCACGAACAGAAGCAATTCAAACGATTCCTTTAAAAGTTGAATTTTCTATTGAAGTAATCCCTGGAGAAGGACCCTTGAATATTAGATTTTATTCTGCTTTTTCTGAAAGAGTTCGTATGAGGATATTAAATGATAGAATGCAAGTGGTTTCGCATTTATTCGATAGTTATGTTTATGCGGATGCCCAACAATTGGTCAAATTAAATTCTTGGTTAAAACCTGGCAAATATTGGATAGTTGCAGCTACAGACACCCGAAGATTTTTTGAGCCGCTTACCATCGAGTAAGGATTAATCAGAAGCTCTTTCCTGGCACAATTCTACCAATACCCCATGCATATCTGCAGGATGTAGAAAGCAGATGAGTTTGTTATCGGCGCCTACTTTTGGCGTTTCATTTAAGATTCTAAATCCACAAGATTGTAATCTTTCCATTTCTTTTTTGATATCTTCAACTGCGAAGGCAATATGATGAATTCCTTCCCCTCTTTTTTCAAGAAACTTAGCGATGGGTGAAGTGGGAGCTGTTGCCCCCAGAAGTTCAATTTTGGTTTGCCCGGTTTTAAAGAACACGGTCTCTACTTGTTCACTTTCTACCGATTCCCTCTGGTACGGAGGCGAATTTAATAGAAGTGTCCAGGTTTGGATGGCTTGCTCTAAGTCTTTAACAGCTAAGCCGATGTGTTCTACATGTTGAAATTCTGTAGACATTCTCTGGGTATTTAGAACAATTTTAAATAGATTTGCGTTATAATTCCAACTTAAGGAATTTGTATGCTAAAATTACCAGTTTATCTTGACAGTAATGCTACTACCCGAATGGACAATCGGGTGCTAGAAGCCATGCTACCCTATTTTACGGAGGATTTTGGCAATGCCGCTTCTCGTAATCATCCTTACGGTTGGAAAGCTGAAGAAGCCATTGATTATTCCAGAGAACAAATCGCTAAGCTAATCGGCAGTTCTGAAAAAGAAATCATTTTTACCTCAGGGGCAACGGAGTCGAACAATTTGGCAATTAAAGGAATTGCCGAAATGTATGCCACTAAAGGCAATCATATCATAACCGCAGTTACCGAACATAAAGCAGTATTGGATACCTGTAAACATTTAGAAAAACAGGGACTTCAAGTCACCTATCTTTCTGTAAATAGAGAAGGTTTAATTGATTTAGAAGAATTGGCTGCAGCCCTAACTCCTCAAACAATTTTAGTTTCTATCATGTTTGCCAATAACGAAATTGGGGTTATTCAACCGATTTCAGAAATTGCTCGATTGACGCATGCTGCCGGGGCTTTGTTTCATACGGATGCTACCCAAGCAGTTGGTAAAGTGCCCGTAGATGTTGAATCTATGGGAATTGACCTCATGTCTTTTTCCGCCCATAAGATGTATGGTCCTAAAGGAGTTGGAGCACTTTACGTTCGTCGTAAAAACCCAAGAGTAAAAGTTACTGCCCAAATGGACGGTGGTGGACATGAAAGAGGCATGAGAAGTGGAACTTTAAATGTTCCTGGAATTGTTGGGTTGGGTAAAGCAGCAGAAATTTGTCAGACAGAAATGGAGTCTGAGATGAAACGCATTTCTGAGCTTCGGGATTATTTGGAAACATCCTTGTTAAAACTACCAGAATCTTATGTGAACGGAAGTCGTGAACATCGTTTGCCGAATGTTTCTAATATCAGTTTTAAATATGTTGAAGGCGAAGGATTGATGATGGGAATTAAGGACTTAGCGGTTTCTTCCGGGTCTGCTTGTACATCAGCATCCCTTGAACCTTCCTATGTGCTTAAATGCTTAGGTTTGTCGGATGATCTTGCCCATAGTTCTTTACGCTTTGGGTTAAGTAGATATACTACTAAGGAAGAAATTGATTTTGCAATTGAATGCGTTGAAAAAGCAGTAGTTCAGTTGCGAGAAATGAGTCCACTTTGGGAGATGTTTCAAGATGGAGTTGATTTAAGTACCGTTCAATGGGCGGCACATTAACAGTTTTAAGTTCAGCTAATAAATAAAAACAATATGGCATATTCAGAAAAAGTAATCGACCATTACAGCAATCCTAGAAACGTAGGAACCTTGGATAAAAGTAAAACAGAAGTAGGAACAGGTTTGGTAGGTGCACCGGAGTGCGGAGACGTTATGCGTCTTCAAATCGAAGTAGATCCGGAAACTCATATCATTCAAGATGCCAAGTTTAAAACTTTTGGTTGTGGTTCTGCGATTGCCTCAAGTTCTTTAGCCACAGAATGGTTGAAGGGTAAGACCGTAGATCAAGCCTTGGAAATTGACAATATGGATATTGTTGAAGAATTGTCTCTTCCTCCAGTGAAAATTCACTGTTCAGTTCTAGCTGAAGATGCCATCCGGGCTGCTATTAATGATTATCGAATTAAAAATGGTTTAGCTCCCCTAGAAGAGAAAGCACATTTACATTAATTAACTTTAAGATGTCTGGAGATATTACAGTCTCTGAAAAAGCCAGAGAGAAATTATTAAAACTAAAATCAGAAGCTAGTATAGGGGACGATTGTGGATTAAGAGTTTCAGTACAAGGGGGAGGTTGTTCGGGCCTTTCTTATAAATTGGACTTTGATGATGTACAGCAACCCGGTGATCAAGTATTTCAGGTACAAGACTTGAAATTATTCGTAAACCTAAAAAGTTATTTATATTTAGCAGGAACTGAATTAGATTTTTCTGACGGGTTGGACGGCAAAGGCTTTCATTTTATCAACCCCAATGCTTCACGCACTTGTGGGTGTGGAGAAAGTTTTTCAGTATAATACTTCCAACTTTGTTTGTAATTATCCCGATACTTGGGATAAACCCAATTGGCAAAAAAAACATCTCATACAACAGAACTTCAAGCTGAAACTGCGGTTTTGGTGGGGATTTATAATCGTTCCCAGCCGTTGCAACAAAGCAAGGAGTATTTAGCCGAACTTAAATTTTTGGCGGATACGGCTGGTGCAGAAACCAAACATGTTTTCCAACAAGCCTTAGAACATCCCAACCGAGCCACCTTTGTTGGTCAGGGGAAATTGGATGAAATTGCAGCTTATGTAAAGGCAGAAGAAATCTCAATGGTGATCTTTGATGATGACTTAAGTCCATCTCAAGTACGAAATATTGATAAAATTCTAGGAGTTAAGGTATTAGACCGTAGTTCCTTAATCTTGCATATTTTCTCGGTAAATGCGAGAACAGCTCAATCTAAAGCGCAGGTAGAGCTTGCACAACTTCAGTACTTATTACCCAGACTTACGGGTATGTGGCAACATTTGTCCCGTGAAAAAGGGGGTATTGGATTAAAAGGTGCAGGAGAAAAAGAAATAGAAACGGACCGTCGTCGCATTCGGGAACAAATCTCAGCACTAAAACTAGAGCTGGTAAAAATTGATAAACAAAATGAAACTCGGCGGAAAAACCGAGAACTCATGGTTAGGGTTTCTTTAGCAGGATATACCAATGTCGGAAAATCTACACTAATGAATCTTCTCGCTAAATCAGAGGTACTAGCAGAAAATAAATTGTTCGCAACCTTAGATGCTACGGTTAGAAAGGTAGTATTTGAACAAACTCCCTTTTTGCTTTCTGATACAGTAGGATTTATTCGCAAGCTTCCCCATGGATTAATTGAATCCTTCAAAAGCACCTTAGATGAAGTGCGTGAGAGTGATTTGATTTTGCATGTAGTAGATGTTTCGCACCCCAAACATACAGAGCAAATCCAAGTAGTAAAAGACACCTTGAAAGAAATTGGCGCAGGGGACAAGCCTGTGATTATGGTTTATAATAAGGTTGATCAACTTCAGGATTCAGATACTCTTTTGGAATTACAGAATACCCCCAATTCAATATTTATTTCTGCAACGCATAAATCCGGAATGGATGAACTTAAAAGTTTGCTTATGCAGGAAGTCCGGAAATTGTACCGCGATAAATATCCTAACCTAAATTTTCAAGAGTCTTATAGTATGTGACCTTTTATTTTGTTGAGCTAGAAAGATTTTTTGCTAGCCAGAAATACCATAATCCTGCTATAAACAAATACATTATTGCTGTAAAAATATATTTATGATTGAGTTCTGCTATTTCAGGATATTCTTTAGCCATAAGGGTAAGGGCTCCAATTCTAATGATGTTTAGGATATGTATGCTTATGATTCCCAATAAAAGATAGAAAAGTTTAGATTGAAGTTTGCCCGGAAACAACAACATAAAAGCAACAAACAATAAAGAAAGACTTAAGGCATTACAACCAAATCCCACTTTTACCAAAGGGCTATGTTGTGGCATTAAAACAATTAAGGATTCTTGGTTTTGATACGGATAAACTACTTTGGTAGAAAGTAAATGAAGACCATCCAGAATACCTGAAGCTGCATAACTTTGAATCCAAGTTAACCATCCTATAGGTCCTTGAATATATTCGCTAAAAACTAAATCTAATATTATCCAGCCTAACAATATTCCTACGAATTTCAGTAGAAACTGGCTGAAGCCGGAGTTTGTTATTGCTTTATAGATTTGAATACTTAAACAGTGGTTTGTGAATGTTTGCGCCCAACAAACCAAAAAATTAAACCTAGACCTAGTCCTGTTGCTACTAATAAATAGACCCCATTATTTGCAGGCACATTCAAACCCGGAGATAAGCATCCATCTTCGGTACCGTCACAATATTGCGTTTCATCGCACGTACAACCAGGAGTTCCACAATACACTGGATCTGTACCACTACCCCCATCTGAAAGAGGAGTTCCTACACAATCTGAATTTTCAGCTCTCACCCAAGAGGTTGCATTTATTAAGATAAAAGCTAATAACAATATCCATATGTAATTTTTAATCTTCATAGCACCAGTTGAATTTAATGTAAAATTACGATTTTCTTTTTACTCCAATATGTTTTTTCATTAAATTAATGTAATGCGGAAATAAACCCATTGTTTATTAATTTCAAACTGTATCAAATAAACGCCTGCTTGAGTAAAATAATGGGAAGAAATATTTCCATCTATAGACATGGTAGATCCTTCAGCCAGAATTCGACCTATTGTATCAGATAACTTCCATTTAACAGGACTAGTTTGAATGGAGGTGAATTTCCATTTCAGGCTGTTACCGAAAGATAAGGGGTTGGGAAATACGACTACATCTCCAGAGATTGTTTCATTAAAGGTATTTGGGGACAAAGGTTTTAAAGAGCGTAAATCAAAATAGGTTTCCTTTTTACTCGTGTCAGCGCTATGGAATAAGATACTGGTGTCTTGAAGCTTACTGCATCCGGATCTCTCAATTTTCCAAAATGAATTAGGAGTCATAGAACATCCAATGATAGGACTTGAAGTAGTTTGACCTGAGAATATACTGTACCTAATATCTTTATCTTCAATCCAGATTCTAGGCATTAAATCATTAGGCAACGAGGGCATAAAAACTGCATGTTCTCCTCCCTCTATTTCGGTAGGAAGCCACACACATTCATCTTTTATATTTTCATTTTTAGGTTCTTGAGTTAATGCAAATCTGCACTGCTCTTGATTTGACTTCATAAAATGGGTGGTTAATCTTGTTTTAGCTCTTTCATCTACACTTAATTGACAAACGGTACTTGTAGATCTTACCCAAAATGCTTGACCTGCGGCGATCAGGGGCTTGCCTCCATTGGTACTCACCCCATTTAACCAAGTTGCATATTGTCGGGTAATTGGATGTAGATGATAAACAGCATTCATAATGTTGGTTCTTTGCCAGCCTTGTGTAGAGGTCCAATCTATGGTGCAAGCAAATGGATTGCCTACTAAATTCCATCCACTTGCGGTTCTATTGAGGGGATCTGAGGTCCAGGAAACAGGTAGAGATACAAGTCCTTCATTTAAGATTCCTTTAAGGGTGAATAAGGTTAGGCCTGGAGTCCATCCATAATATCCAATACCTGGTTGTAAGGTATCACGAGGGTTGGTCATCATTTGGAACCCTATGCTTGTTGGACCAGGCGTGGGTTCATGATAGGAATATAAACCTTGGGAGGTGAAATCATCCTCCCAGTCAAAGGTTCTGGGATACCGTAATGGGGATCCTAATAGTCTGTAACCCGTAGATGCTGGTAAACGGTGACGAAAAATCACCTCTCCAATCGTTTGCCCAAGTGGTCCTGATTCTTGTCCAATACCTGCACTTCCAATAGAATCAGCCCAGATGACCAACTTGTTGTTCGTTAACAAGGGGCCAATTCCTGGATCATACCATCCTTTGATCACGAGCGTGTCAGTCATATCCAGACTTACTCCCCATGGGCTTCGAACTCCTAGGTTATTGAGGGTGTCGCCTTTTTGCCAGGATAGCCTTCTATTTCCGCAGGTAATAATGGTTCCTAATCCTGCTTGTATTTTTCCATTTCCAGTTCGGTCTCCGAATAATGCCAATGTATCCCTTCCCCTCCATCTTAAACAGGCTCCTGAATCTAATTGCAAGTTCCTACATCTTGCATTTCTTTGGATTTCCGGTTGAAAAACCGTGCTCCTTGGAATAATCACATCCTGAGTACTGTCAGGGACGCAAAGTCCACACCAATTGCCGGAAAACTCCCATTCAGGTCTTACGCCTGTCCAAACATTGGGTAGTAAGGATTGAGCAATCACATTTGAATACGGACTTACTCCACAGACGTTTTCAGCGATTATCCTCGTAAAATATCTTCCTGAAGGGGACAAACCAGAAACGAGTAATAAAGTATCTTGAACATATCGGTTATGGTAACTGGTTAAGAAGGATCGAAACAAACTATCTGCACTAATGTCTATTCGATAATTCAAAGCTGTTGGAGTAGATCTCCAACTAATTCGAAAGGAACGGCAAGTAACTTGGTCAATCCCCAAACCTACAGGACGAGATGGGCTTAGGGGTAAAACTATTCGAGTGCAAAGAGACCAAGCGCCCGTATCACAATTCGTATATTTTCGGGCTTTAAAATAAATCGTACTTATGCCTGAAGGAACATCAAGGGTATAACTATTACCTCCATTTCTTACTCCCCTTGGATACCCTGGAAGTAGTTGATTTCCGATGGAGTCTATGGATGCCCATAATTCAACCCCTCCGGAAAAACTATCCCAGGATACTGTAAATCTTTGGCATCGGGTAATGCCAGATTGAATCCTTAATGGCGTAAGTACTTCAGGGCAGGTTTCGAAATATCGTATTTCACAATTGTTAGGAGTTCCAGAAATGTTCTCTGGTAAAACTTGCCAATAAATTCTTTGTCCATTTCCAAGGGAATTCAAAACGAAGCTATCATTTCTGGTAATTCTATGGCCTGATAAAATATTGTTCGGGGGATAATCAGTGCCCACATAAATTCTAAAATATTGAGGGCAGCTTCCGGAATCTGGCAGAGCCCAGCGTAAACAAATGCGTTGAGGATTCACCTCTCTTTGTGCTTGCATTGGAAATAACAGCCGACTGCAGGTTGGAGTTTGATTGCCGTAACCCAACATTTGTATTCTATAATCTTCTGTCTCCCCATAAACAACAGTTTGACAAGGATCCCCTGGAAATGCACCATACCCAAGCTTTACTCTAAGCCAGTAGAAGCCGGTGTCAAGACAAACGGGGATTAAACTTGAAGTTCTCAAACGATTGGGGGCGGCTTGATTCCAAAGGGTGTCCAGTAGTTTTTCTTGAGAGGTAAATTGATGATCTCTGTTATAATCCAACCAAACACTTAGGCCATTGCCTGCTGGATATAAGCCTGGACTTAAACTCAATTGGGTTCGTTGACCTGAAACCATATTCGCAAAAACCCCATTAATCCTTTCGAAAGAACCTGGGGATATAGGTCCGGATGTTCTTCCTTGTCCGTTTACCTCTACCCAAGATAAATAATCACCTTGTAGATTTCCGATAGAATATGCTGGAGTGCAAGGGCCAGAGGTTGTATGAAAGGGATAAGTGCTTGGACAATACGCAAGGTTGCCTTCTCTATCCATTCCTTGAATTCTCCAATAATAAGATTTACTAGGGAGGAGATTACTAATAACCTGACCTCCTGAGTTTGGGGATAGCCAACTTGATGCAAGTGCAATAGGAGGAGTGAGGGTATCTAAGAATACCCTCCAGGATTGGGCGTGTCCCAAACCAGGGCCAGGCCAAGTTAACCGAACACCCGCGGAATAAACCGTATCTCCATTCGGATAGGCGATTCCATTCGGACAAGCATTGGGTAAACAACTTAAAGTATCACAAGTAAATTGATAAATTGGGCAACCAACCGCTACCCCTCCAGGTCCTTCTGGAAGTACTTTCCATTGCCAATTACCCGGAGACCAATTCCGCCAAGTAAAAGTATCTATACCCTGTGAAAGAAAAGTGTCCAGCCGAATGCCCTGTTGATTCCACACTTGTAGTCTTTGGCGGGTATAATTCCCACCACTTGGGGGGCTCCAATTAAATCCCTTTATGTCTGGACAAAGTCCGGTGGAAAAAGGTAAAGGATACCGCAGACTATCTGGGCAATTAGGGGGTTGTAGTCCTTCTATATAAGTCATTTGATCTATATAATGTCCGTAGTTAAAGGAATTACAAGGTGCGGAAACACTATCTCCTTCTTTAAGTAACCATCGAATCCGCTTCCATCCTGAAATGATGGTGTTGGGAAGATTTATTCTAAACCGCAAACTATCTGTTCCTGCTGCTATCTGACTGGATTGATAAATCAGTTCTTGCGGTAAATCCCATTGTCCGTTTCCATTCCAATCTCCCCAAAGGGTAATAAATACCGGATAGTTTCCAACACAAGTGCTTTTTCGAATGCCTGCTGTTAATTGACTGCCTGCCCGCAAGCGCAAGGTGTCTCGGTTAATAAAACCTGGCGTACAAGAGGTGTCTATAGGTGAATTATAACTTTCAATATAATATTGTTGTATATAATTTCCTTGGGGGTATTGTATTCTGGGAAAGCAAGTGGATATTGAAGTTATTCCTGAATCTAAAGGACAATTGGGGATAAGTCCATTACGACCGATGGGTTGAATTCTAAAGCGTAAAGTTTGTAGTCCTCTAAGGGTAGGTAAGACAAGTTGGGTGTCGCAAGGATGTATGAGATTTGAAATTTGAATTCCTCCTCTAATGGTGTCCCATGAAATTCTATAGCCAGATACAGGACCTGATGGTTTTGTCCATTTAAGTCGTATAGCTTCTGGGAATGGTAAAGTATCAGCATGTGTTTCACGAATTCTATTTGGGCAAGGAATACTATCCCCAAGAACCTCGGCTTGGATACAAGGCAGGAAGTTTTCTTGGTTGAAATATTGAACCGGGCAGACGCCCGAATAACTGCGGGACGTTTCTAAAGCGTTTTCTCCTCTTAAATATATATCTGGTCCTAGTCCTGTGTTTCTTTTCCATTTACAAACCAGCATTACTTCTCGATTTCCGGAGCAATAAAATGGGGAGGATAAAGGAATGCGATACCAACCTGGAGTTTGATAATTCCATGCTCCTTGATACTGCCAAATTGAATCAGGACAATTAGGCCAGGACCCCGAGTCAATTTCTAAACATCGGACAAAAAAACTATCCGGAGAATATAGACTTTGGCTATCGAGTTTTAGGGAGAGATTGAGCCAATGGGATTGACCTATCCCGAATCGAGTAATCATGTCTCTGGAAAATCGCCAAGTTCTTTGGGTTTCCCGGAGTGTTGAATCTCGTGGAAACACTCCCTGAAGGGTGGTAGAATCTCCAAAAGACACCCAATACGATTGAGCTTGAAGGGGAGGTATGTCAAGTAAGATAATTCCAATCCAACAAAAGAGAAGTATCCAGTATTTGGGGAACGGGGTTGTCATGCGTTTTCGGGGAGTTAGAAATTAGGACTGCAAGAAAATGCAGGATTGCTCCGAAACGCAAGGACAAATTTTACCCGATTGTAATACTTTTTTTGGCTTACTGACTAATTATATTATATATGTAAGTTATAACTATAGTATAATATATATAAATTTATTATATATTACCATTGTTTACCAATTTGTCGTAAATACTGCTGTGCGCCTATATGGCCTTGCCTTGCGGCTTCTTGATAAGCCACAATGGCTTCTTCTGGTCTACCCTGATAATAAAGTATATACCCTAGGTTATGCCAGGCATTTCCTCTTGCTTCGGGATAATTTTGTATTACTTTTTCTAGTTGTTGGATAGCTTGGGTGGTATCTCCATTCATCAAATATGAATTTCCTAAATCTGTTTCCGCTTTCGCTGGATTCTCTAAAACCAAGATGGCTTGTTTCAACAAAACAATAGAAGATTTATACTCTTTTAGTTGTTGTAATGCAACTCCCTTTAAATGTAAAGCTTCCGGATATTCTGAATCTAATGCTAACGCTTGATCAATCGCTAGGATAGCCTTATTAACTTCTTTGGCATTAAAATATCCAGTTGCAAGATTATAATAATTTACTTTTTCCTTAGGGGCAGATTCAACGGCTTTTTGATAAAAAATTAGGGACTTTTGAAGGTCATTCTTTTGATTATACAATACCCCTAGATTGTTCCAAGCCAAATATTCAGTAGGGCGGGTGACCAATGCTCGAAAATATCTTTGTTGCGCTGCCTCATAATCGCCCTGATCTCTAAGGGCATTGCCTAAATTCACTTGACCGATGGGATAATCCGGAAATAAATTCAAAGTATGGGTAAATAAGGAAACACTGTTTTGCCATATGCGCACTTGAGTATTTGTTCTCCAAATTAAAATGCAGACAATTAAAAGGGTTAAGATTTTTGTTTGAATATTTTTCCAATGTGATTCTATCCAAAAACATAGCGGTAACCCTAAAAAGAGGGTTGGCAAATAACTATATCTGTCCGCTGCGAATGCATCTCCAACGGGAAGAAACTGTGCAACGGGCAATAGAATTAAACCATATCCTAATACTCCGAATTGTAAGATAGAACTTAATCTTTTCCAATAAACGATCATCCCAGTTACACCTAAAACAGTTAATAAGGCAAATCCCCACATCCATAAATAAACACCACCTTCAGCGGGGTAAGCATAAAAAGGAGAAAGAGGATATGGAAATAAACTTTTAATTATATAAAAGGAAAAACTGGAAAGTCCGGTGATTATTCGAACATAAATGGGAATCTGATCTAAAGTTTTTATTGCAGTATCCTGCGCTAGGATTGCAATCCCCCCGATTATTATTGCAATTAAAATAAAAGGCAAACTTTCTTTTATGGATTTTTTAACCGGAATAGATAAATAATAATCCGTCAAGAATAAAATTGGAACCCAGGTAACCGCCATAGCTTTACTGAATCCAGCTAGTATAAATAACCCAACACAAATAAGGTAGTAATAGGAAGTTTTTGTCTTTCTAAACCTAATCCAGGAATACCAGGCACCTAACCAACAAGCAACGTACAGTACATCTTTACGTTCAGAAATCCAGGCAACCGATTCTACATGTAAAGGATGCAGGGCAAACAAAAAAGCAGAAAACCAAGCTATAAGCGACTTTCCAAATAATGCTTTTACACACAAAAAAACCAATAGAGAATTAATTAAATGAAACGTAAGATTGGTTAAGTGATAATTACCAGCGTGTAATCCTGAAAATTTATATTCAATAGCAAGGGAAATAAGGGTTAAAGGATGCCAATTTCCTGCGCAATAATCAGTAAACAAATTTATTATATCGAAAGATTGTACCGAATGATTTGCAGTAAGATATGCGATGTCATCCCAGTTTAAGAATCCTGCCTTACGAATTGGGAAATAGGCTATAACCGTTAAGATTAACAGCAATATTCCGGGACCCAAAATATTTTCCCAAGGGTTTGGCTGGCTTTGCGTTTTATTTTTTGCCATTGCCTTTAGATTGTAACCAAAGATATTTATTTTCTATAGAACCAGCGCTCGCCTGAGTATCCAATACGATTTGAAAATGGAGTGGCGGATCGTTACCTTCAAATATCAACCTTTTTTCAAGTACCTCTCGATTTCTCAAAAATTGTAAAGCAAGGGTATCTCCAACTTTTAGATTTCGCAATTGAGCATCCTTCCATTCTTTAAGCCTTAATCCATTTACCTTAAAAATCACATCTTCATCACTTAAGCCTGCTCTTGCTGCTTCAGAACCTGGGGTAACTTTTACTCTCAACATTTCCCCTCCTACTTCAGGTTGAACAGAAATACCCAACTTTTCCCAGGTGGCAGAGGTGTCTAGGCTTGATATTATTTTCATCCCCATAGGAGACAATAAAGAATCCCAAGGGATGTTTTTCGTTCCATCAATATAGCGGTCAAAAAATGTATTAGCTGATTCTCCAACCAGTTTATAGGATGCTTTTCGAATCCCATCCTCGGGAACGCCTTTATCTTTCAAATAATATTCTTGATACAGAAGGCGAAACAAATCTTCGATAGAAAATTTATAGTTTGAAGCTTGACGTAGGAATAAATCCAAAGCCAAGCCAGCCCTTTCCCCTAATCCATAATAAGACGTTCTCAGATGGGGATTATAAATTCTGGAAGTGGCAAGCCAAGAATCAAAACTGGATTGGGTGCAGGAAATATGATGATTTGCATACTGATTTTCTATTGTGGTAATGGTTTCAGATAAATGTCTGAGGAATTCTTTCTCAGTTCGAAGTCCAGCCCGACATAGGGTTAATTCTTCCATATAAGTAGTAACCCCTTCTGTAAACCAATGGAGCCCAGAATAAGCTTCTAGTTGATAATTGTAAGGCCATAAGGCTTCTGGTCGAATACGTTTTACATTCCAAACATGCCAGAATTCATGTGAGGTTATGCCCATCAATCCATATTTTAGGCTATTGGAGGATTGCGTTACCTCTGCAGGCAAAGTGTAACAGGAGGAATAACTATGTTCTACCGCATGACGTTGTTGCCCGGGTAATAACAAATAAATGAAATGATATTCTTGAAAAGGAAGGCTACCAAATACAGCTGCTTGTTCTTGGATTAAAGCCTGAAAGGCAGGAATTAAAAATTGTTTTTCTATAACGGTGTCACCCAAATACTTTCCAATAAAATGAAGGTAAAACGATGTGTTTAGTATCTGAGTAGATAGGGTATGAATCTTTTGTGAGATTATGGTTGGACTATCCGCTAAGTCATCATAATCTCTAGCTAAAAATGAAATGGAATCAGGTAAGGATTTTAAAGCAGTTGCAATTTTCTGCGTGGGCAATAATTTTTTTCCTGGCAGTTTAAGTGTGCAGGTCAATTGTTTTTGAGAAGGAACATATAAAAACAAATTGGAGCCATTAAAGTAAATCAAGTCTTCTGTTAAACAAGAGGAACCTGCATCCAATAGGTTGGCATAAAACTTATATTTTATTTTGATCTTTTTACTTTTATCGGTGCCATGCCGAACAACCCAGGTATTAACATCAGCTTTAAACCAGGTTAATGTCTTTCCTTCAAGGGTAGTGGGTTGAAAGTCAGACAAAGCCGCTGCATATTGTTGCAGGATATACCTTCCGGGTCTCCAGGCGGGTAGACAAAACCTAGTTTCTTTCCCAGCTTCGGGGCTTACTTCTAGTTCAATTTCGAAAGTATGCGAGGCAGGATTTGGCCAGGTTAGGGTATAAGTCGGAGGCTCCACTGCTGAATAGCCAATCCAAGGCAACCCAGCCCAACTTGCCCAAAAGATAAGATAAATCAGGGGTTTCATCCGTTTAGATTTCGGTATCGAATCCGGTGGGGAGTATCCGCATCTTTACCTAATTTCTTTCTTCTGAACTCTTCATATTCGGTATAGTTACCATCAAAGAAGGTTACTTGTGAATCGCCTTCAAAGGCAAGAATATGCGTACATATACGATCTAAGAACCAACGGTCGTGGGATATGATGATAGCTGATCCTCCAAAGTTTTCGAGTCCTTCTTCTAATGCTCGAAGGGTATTTACATCTATATCATTCGTAGGTTCATCTAACAATAATACGTTAGCTCCGGATTTAAGAACATTCGCTAAATGCACCCTACTTCTTTCTCCACCGGATAATACTTTTACTTTTTTAGTTTGATCTGCCCCGCTGAAATTAAACTTAGAGACATAGGCCCTTCCATTCATTTCTTTGTTTCCCATTTTAATGGTTTCATGTCCTCCCGTAATCGAGGTAAAAACATCTGCTTCAGGGTCTAATGAACCATGTTCTTGGTCCACATACCCCAAAACAGCGGTTGAGCCTACTTCAAATTTGCCCGCATCTGGATTTTCTTTGCCCATGATCATTCTGAACAAAGTTGTTTTGCCTGCCCCATTGGGTCCGATAATCCCCATGATTGCTCCCTTGGGTAATAAGAAACTAAGGTTCTCAAATAATAACCGGTCTCCATAAGATTTACGAATATCTTGTGCATTGATCACAACATCTCCCAACCGAGGACCTGAAGGTATGTAGAGCTCTAATTGTTGTTCTTTTTGATTGCCTTCTTCTCCTAACATTTTTTCATAGGCAGAAATTCTGGCTTTGCTTTTGGCATGTCGTGCTTTAGGAGACATCCGAATCCATTCCAATTCCCGTTCTAAAGTTTTTTGACGTTTAGATTCAGTTTTTTCTTCATTTTCTAATCGTTTCTTTTTCTGTTCTAGCCAAGAAGAATAATTCCCTTTCCAAGGAATACCATGGCCTCTATCCAATTCTAAAATCCAACCTGCTACATTATCTAGAAAGTACCGATCATGGGTAACTGCGATAACCGTTCCGGGATATTGTTGTAAGTGTTTTTCTAACCAATCAATAGATTCAGCATCTAGGTGGTTGGTCGGTTCATCCAATAACAAGATATCTGGTTCCCGGATTAATAGCCTGCAAAGGGCAACTCTTCTTTTTTCTCCTCCAGAACAAATAGAGATTGGGGTTTCGGGTTCTGGGCAACGTAAGGCATCCATCGCACGGTCCAAACGGCTATCTAAATTCCATGCATCACAAGCATCCATTTTGTCTTGCACTTCTCCTTGCCGTTGAATTAATTTATCCATTTCGGCATCTGTCATTTCCTCTGCAAACTTGAGGTTAATCCTATCAAATTCTTCGAGTAATGCTTTGATTTCAGAGGCGCCTTCTTCAACAATTTGCCGAACGGTTTTTTCTGGATCCAATATAGGTTCTTGTTCGAGGTACCCCACCGTATACCCAGGGGACAAAACGGCTTCACCCAGATATTCTTTTTCTACGCCGGCCATTATTTTGAGTAATGTGGATTTTCCGGAACCGTTTAATCCTAAAACTCCAATTTTAGCCCCGTAGAAATAAGATAGATAAATATCTTTTAGAACTTGTTTATTGGGGGGGTAAATTTTTCCAACCCCGGCCATTGAATAAATTATGGTTTCACCGCTCATGAAGTATATAAAGAAAGGATAAGCTGTAAAATTACTATTTCCTTGGGTATCTTCGTGTCATGGTACCGGTATTAACCATTGCAGGGTCTGATCCCGGTGGTGGTGCAGGAATTCAAGCGGATTTAAAGACCTTTGAGGCCTTTGAGGTCTTTGGGCTCAGCGTTATTACAGCCTTGACTGCCCAAAATACTCAAGAGGTTAAAGAGATATTTTATATTCCTGAATCTTTTGTTGAACAACAATTAATCACCTTGTTAGAAGATTTTAGTCCAAAGGCAGTCAAAACAGGCATGCTTCCTACTCCACAGATTATTCTCTCCTTGACAAGAATTTTAAAACAATATTCTTTTCCTTTGGTAATTGACCCCGTAATGATTTCCACTTCTGGGCACAGATTAATATCTTCAGAAGCCATAGAAGCATTACAACAAGAATTGATTCCCCGGGCTTTGTTATTAACACCCAATACCCAGGAATTATCGTTGTTGAGTAAAATGCCTATCCATACTTTTGATGACTTACCTATAGCAGGGAGGAAATTACAGGAGCAAAATCCTTCGCTTTGGGTGTTATGTAAAGGGGGGCATTTAGGCGGAGGAGATAATAACGAGGTAAAGGATTTATTGTTAGGTCCCGGAGGAATCAACCAAGTGTTCGTGCAGCCTTGGATTCCTATACATGCACATGGCACGGGTTGCACATTATCCGCTGCCATAACTGCTGGTCTGGGCTTAGGCCTTTCTGTTCCTGATGCGGTAAATCGTGCCAGGATTTATTTACAACGGGCGTTAAATCATGCGCCAGTGGGTCTTGGTAAAGGCGCATCTCCGCTATGTCATCAGGTTTCTTCCAAATGATAAATAGAATTATTATATACTATTTTATTTTATTGTCTTGGGGATATGCCCAACCCGGGTTGGGGTGTAAAATTAAATCCTGGCATTTGAAGCCTATCATTTCTATGTTTAATCCTTATTGTCAGGATCAAACTTGGGACCCCAAAACGTACACCCAAACCGCTTATATGGGCGACGTAAAAATTGAAATACTACAATCGGGCTGCGACCGACATCATGTGTCATTTAGATTTCAATTGCCACTTCCAGATACTACACAAGCCCTTACTCAAGCGCCAGATTATTGGCCTAAAAGAGTATATACTTGGTTAGACCGATGTTTTGAAACCCAGAAAGATTGGTTATTGTTCAGAGAACCTTTTTATCGTCAATTGCTTAGGTATTTTGATCCCGAATCCTTTGTCGGACTTACCTATAATTTCCCGGTTCAAGAACGTAACTTTTTTTACTATTCAACCCAGTATGATTCTATTGTTGAGATTAAATTGGAAATCGTTCGATATCTATATTCAGAGCAAATCAATACCCCCGGACTTCCGCTAATGGAAGATGATGGATTTGGATATTGGGATTAATATAAAGTAGATATCTATGGCTGAACCCTTAAAAACAATTTACAACGACTCATTTTTTCAGCAATTCAATCGTACGTTTTCAATCCTATTTCCAGAAGTATCTGTAGATAGGATTAAGGATGCCTTAATAAAAGCTAATTGGGAGATTCTAGAATTGCGACCCCGAATGTATGCTTTGGCGGATGCCTTGGTTGCCCACCTGCCCGGAACTTATCTCCAACAAATTAAAAGGATAAAAAAATGGGTGATATTGTTGGAGGAGGAAAATCTTGAGCAAGTTAAATATCCGGGATTAGCCTATTTATTTATTCCAGATTGGATAATAAAAGCAGGAGGGTTAGCTTATCCCAAGCAGTCCTTTGAATTAATGGAAACCCTAACTTGTTTTACTTCTTGCGAGTTTGTGATCCGACATTTTTTATTGGATAATCCTAAAGAGGGGATGTTGCAAATGCTTGCCTGGAGTGTGCATCCTCGAGCAGAAGTTAGAAGATTAGCGAGCGAAGGATGTAGACCCCGATTGCCATGGGCAACCCAATTACCCTTCTTAAGAAAAGACCCTTCCATCAGCTATCCTATCCTCAGCAATCTTATAGAGGATACCAATGAATCGGTAAGAAGGAGTGTGGCTAACCACTTAAATGATATCTCCAAGGACCATCCTGAAGTTTTTATTGCTTGGGTAAAAAAATGGAAATCAGAATCTACACAAACCGAGGCTTTGTTAAAACATGCTTGCAGGGGAATGTTAAAACAAGGGCATCCGGAAATACTTTCAATTTGGGGTCTTTCAGATCCAAGTAAAATCATGGTGAAGGATTTTCAACTTTCTACAGATCAACTTCCTTGGTCAGGTACTTTATCTATTCGCACAGTGGTAAGTCAAACTTTAAAACAGGAACAGTTGGTTCGACTTCAGGTTGAAATTGGATATCAAAAAGCAAATGGAAAGATTAACCCTAAACGTTTTCATTTACGTCAAATGGTTCTAGAACCTAAGCAAGAAGTAGAAATATTTTGGAAGCAATCCTTTCGGGAATTAACCACCCGGAAAAATTACCCCGGCCTGCATTACATTCGTTTGATCGCAAATGGAAAAGTATTAACTGAAAAGTCTTTTTATCTTTTACCTTCCCTTTAAAAATAGAAACTAATCTATGCAGTGTTATCGTAAAGTTTGGGTATTCTGCATATTAATGGCCACCATTTCTCCAATTTTCGGAGGCCCAATAGACACCCTGTTATGGGAAACTTTTCGCTCTAATCATCGGGGGTGGAGAATTCCTAGGGAAGCAAAAATTACAGAAGGTGGTTTAGAAATCAGCCCTACCCCAAACCCTTGGAATATCGCTACCCATGTGCCGTGGAAGGATAACCACCCATTGGAAATTACTTGGCGTTTGGAAACGGATACTTTAAAGGGCATAGTAAAATTGGGTTGGTCAGATGACTCTCAGAACAATGCATGGGTGGGAGAGGTTAGCGCATCTGGATTTCAAGTTAGATGTAAGCGAAATGGAAACTTGTATTCACAACCGCTCCCTTGGCATTCGGATACTCCCCTTACTACAGTAGAAGTCCGTATGCAAGCAGAGAATGGTAAATTAAACTGGTGGATCAATGGTAAAATAAGATTTAGTTCTAATATAGATTTTATTCCAGGTCACCAGATTTTTATTCAAGGAGATGCAGGTCAGATTCTGAGAATTAAGTCCTTGCTTATTCTAGGTACTCCTATTCAAGAGCCTCATTTAAATTCTCCATGTATTAGAAATATTTCACCAGAGGAAAATGTAAATTCTAAAAGAGGAGAGTATCAACCAAGAATTCATTCTTCTGGAGAGTTAATATGGTTCTTAAGAGAACAACTTTTAGGAAAGAATAACTTTCGGAAAGAAGTATTGAAGGAGGATGTATGGTTTACGAAATGGGAAAATTCCACCTGGCAGGAACCGGATATCTGCAATTCAATTCCTCAAGGGAAAACATTACCCCGAATATGCGGACATGGATTTGGCACCCCAGTTTTGACTTGGAATTATCTATCGGAATCAAATTTAAAAATAGAAGAGCGGTGGAAAGATTCTGTTGAAGTACAGTTTTTACAAGGCATGGGAGAAAATTGGCCTTTTGGCGAATATAGTGTGAGTATGGATGGACAATTTGTGTTGATGGCGCTTGCTCAGAAAGGGGGATTTGAAAAGGACTTATATGTTTCACGAAGATCCGGTGCTCAAACCTGGACGGCTCCCCAAAAATTACCCTCACCGATTAATTCATCTTTATCAGAGCATAGTCCCTTTTTAGCTGCCGATCTTAAAACCTTATATTTTGCGGCGGAAGGAAGAGGAGGAAATGGAAGCTCGGATATTTATTTAACTCGTAGAAAAGATGACTCTTGGAAAAATTGGTCAACTCCAATTCGGTTGAGTAAGGATATTAATACGGAAAGCTGGGAAGGGTATTTTTCTATCTCAGCTAATGGGGAAAAGGCTTGTTGGTCTTGGATTCCACAGGGTCAATCCTTGCCAGATATTCAATGTGCCATTTTGCCGTTGGAAGCAAGACCAGAACCTGTACTGTATTCTACCCTTTCGATAACAGATAAAGAAACTGGAGTTCCCCTTTCGGTGAAAGTTCGATGGGGAAAAACACTTACCGCAACCGCAGTAGGTTCGTCTCCTTTAACCCTATATCTTCCTACGGGTCCGAAAACGGATATCCAAATTCAAAGTGAGGGGTATATATCTAAAGATACTATTTTAACTCCAGGAGGTAATTTGGAACTTAAGTTAGATTCCCTTCGAAAAGGATATACCCAGATCTTGGAAGGAATTGAATTTTACCAGTCCTCCACGAAATGTAAACCTGGATATATGATGATATTAGATCAATGGCAGAATTGGCTAAAGCAAAATCCAATGATTAAGGTGGAATTGTCAGGTCATACGGATAATGTTGGGGATACCCAAATGAATTTAGACTTGTCTAAATCTCGTGCAGAAGTATTAAAACAATATTTGGTAAATAAGGGAATTTCAAGCGAAAGAATTTTTACCCAAGGTTATGGTTCAGCGTTTCCACGTGGGGATAATACTACCGAGGCAGGCAAAAGATTAAATCGTAGAGTTGAAATTAAGATTTTGTAACCTTGAATATTATTATCAGGATTACGGCTTCACCCTAATCGACTTAGTTGCTACATCTGATGCACCAAAATAACCGATAGCCCCGCCGGATATATTGCTTTTAGGATTTGCCGGAGGAGGGCTAAACATACCTCCATCACTGGTAACTTGAATTTGCAGGGCAGCCAAATAATCAAAGGCAGGCTGACTTAAAGATTGCATAATTACTGTAACGGAGTCATTATATTCAAAAGGATAAATAAACGGTAATTCAGCAATATCGCCTTTTACAAATCCATCATCGGTTACAATCCAATCACTAGGTTCATTATTTACTATGGAATCCTGACCAATAATGGTGCTATACTTGGAAAGAATAAATCTATACCAATTTTTTTTGTCTTGAGGTTCCCAAGCATAAAAAGTTACATAGTAAAAATCTTTATCTCCAAAAGGTAAATCCTTACCAGAAATTGCCCCTAAGGTATCTATGGTGGTTACATCTGGTAAAAATTCAGTTGCGGTATAGGTATTACCATTAGTAGTAACCTGTAAAGAATAAGTTCTATCTGAAACCCCTTGAAGGGTATGGGTAGAATAAATCCCGGGTTCTGTTTCAGATAAAGTGTCAACATTTCCAGCATTATCTCTAATGATAACCAATGCCCCAGAAATAGTAGGTGCGGGGTTGGAACTGAAATAACTTCCAGTTCGAGAAAGTTGTACTTTATAAGGTCCTGGCGTTGTATAAATCCAGCCTTCAATTACTACTTTACTTTCGGTTTCATTTAAATCTACATTCACTACTTTTTCACAACCCGAAATTAGAATTATCCAACTTCCTATTAATAAAATCAAGCTAATTTTTTGAATTAATTTCATACCTGTAAGTATTAAAATTTGAAATTATAAGTAACGGAAGGAATAATTCCGAATAAATAAACCATAACAGCTTCGGTTTGATTCGGATTATCCTTTTTCTCACGGAAATAAATAGAGAATGCATTTTTCCGCATATAAATATTATAGATAGAAAAATTCCAACTTCCTTTCCATTTTCGATTGGGTTTATTTTTTCCTTCTAGTGTAGCAGAAATATCCGCTCTATGATAAGCAGGAAATCTAAACCCATTTCGTTCGGTATAATAGGGAACCACATTCCCTTCATAAATATATCTACCTGCAGGAAAAGTAACCGCATTTCCGGTGGCATAAATAAAAGCTCCTGATATGCTCCAGCGTTCCGTTAATTGATGGGTAATAACAATATTTCCATTATGTCTTCTGTCATATCTGGCATAATACCAATTTCCACTATTAATTCCATTGATTTGTCGTTCTGTAAAAGATAGGGTATAAGAAATCCAGCCTGTTGTTTTACCAGTTTGCTTTTTAATCATAAACTCTGACCCATAGGCTCTGCCAATTCCCTTTAACAATTCCGTTTCAATTCTCTGATTAAAAAACACATTAGCATTATCTCTAAAATCAATCTGATTTGTCAGCCATTTATAATAAATTTCCATGCTGGTTTCAAATTTATTTTGTTTGAAATTTCTAAAATATCCAGCTGCAATTTGATCCGCAATTTGGGGCTCAACATATCGTTGACTCGGTACCCAAACATCGGTAGGCAATGCAGAAGTGGAATTAGTAGCTAATTGAATGTACTGCCGAGTACGATTATAATTTAATTTAATGGAAGATACATCATTTAATAAATACATGGCTGCAATCCGTGGTTCTATTCCTGCATAAGTATTAATTAATTTTCCTGAGGAATATTTAGTTTTTCCAATAGTATCTTGACGTGGGTTATTGTTGGCATATTGATATACCGTTCCGGGGCCTATGTTATAATAACTCGAAAACCTTAACCCAGCATCTACAGAAATTCTTTTATTAATTTTATATTTATCTGAAATATAAATTCCAGTTTCAATTCCATAAATGGGGTCCGAGGTAATGGTATTAAATATTGATTTATCACTGGTAGGTTCGATTTTACCAGGCAAAAACTTTCTATAAGCACCTTGCACTCCATATTGAAGGGTATGTTTAGGATGAACATACCAGGTGAAATCTTGTTTGACTCCTGTTTCTTGTAAATTCGATGTCCATTTAAAATTAGAAACAGATCCTCCAATTTTTAATTCATAATCATAATTAGAAAAATAAGCAGTAGTATTTGAGAATAATTTATCATTAAATAAATGATTCCATCTTAAGGTTCCGGTTGCATTTCCCCAACCTAAAGAAAATACAGTTGAAAATCCAAATTTATCTCTTCCAAAATATCCTGAAAGATAAATTCTATTTTTATCATTTAAGGTTAAATTAAGTTTAGTATTTAGATCATAAAAATACAATTTGTTATTTCTTTGATTTTCATTTGGAGATAATTTTAGAAAAATATCTGCATAAGTTCTACGTCCTGAAATCATAAAGGAAGCTTTATCTTTTAGGATTGGCCCTTCAATGGTTAACCGACTAGAAATTGTGCCTACCCCACCAGTTACTGCGAATTTTTTATTGTTTCCTTCTTTCATTCGGATATCCAATAAGGAAGATAGTCTTCCTCCATATTGTGCTGGGATTCCACCTTTATATATTTCTACATCTTTAATAGCATCAGAATTAAATACTGAGAAAAAACCTAAAAAATGAGAGGCATTATAAACAGGGGCTTCATCCAATAGTATTAAATTTTGATCTTGACCTCCACCTCTAACATAAAATCCTGTAGTTCCTTCTCCAGCATTTTGAACCCCGGGTAAAAGCATCATAGTTCTAACGACATCTACTTCCCCAAACAGTTGAGGTAGTTTTCGGATGGTTTCAATGCTTAACTTTTCCGAACTCATTTTTAAGTCAGTGACATTAGAGGATGCTTCTTTCTCAGTTATTACTACTTCCTCTAAAACTATGTCTGATTCTTGTAGTTCGAAATTTAGGGTTTGCTTTTCTGTCAGTTGAATAGTTTGAACAATGGAGGTGTATCCAATGTAACTGATTTTTAAGGTATAGGTTCCTGGAGGGGCACTGATAGAATAAAATCCATATTCATTGGAAATGGTACCAGATTTAATTTCTTCGAGTTGTAAAGTCGCTCCTATGAGAGATTCTCCATTCCGACCATCTTTAATATAGCCAGAAATGCTGACCCTGGATTGGGCAAATGCCCCTATAATAAGTGTATAGAGAAATAAAAAGGAAAGGATCTTTTTCATTAGGATTATTTCAAGGGAGGAAGATTGAATTTGATTTGTCTAAGTATATACGTGAAAATAATTTTGATAAAATTAGGTGAACTTGATTGACGCTAGGAATATTAATTACACTAAGGGATTACACTAAGGATAAATGGCTGTAGGTACATGCAAGAATTTGGAAGTAAAATTTAGAAAAAAGCGTGGGGTGAAATTGCAAAAGTAGAAGCAGTGGGAGGCCAAATAACGATTCGAGTTGGTTTTGAAACCAGATAATAACTTTTTTTATAATTGTTTATCAGACAATTAAGCCAATGTTAACGGAAATATTAGTTGGATACTTGACTACTGTTCAAATATTAAGTTATCTTTGCGTCCCGTTTGAAATGAGAGGGAAATTAAGAGGGGTAGAAATAACGGGGTTAAAAATGAAATAGAGTATCCCGATAAATAAATAAAAGCG
>RFSG01000037.1 GCA_009924095.1 Sphingobacteriia bacterium | reverse complement strand
AATATTAATATACATTACAAAATATACTAAATTATTTCTAAAAATATTAGTATTAAATACTATAATAACATATAAAAATAATATTAGTAAACATACTAATACATAATGTATAAACATATTAAAAATTGTAAAAAATATGTACAAAAAGATAGTATATATAAAGTATATTGACTTCAATTGATGGATTTATCTATTCAGAAACGAAGTGGCTTTAGGTACTAAAAGGGCATAAAAAAAGCACCTAAAAAGGTGCTTTAAGAATATTGTGGTAAGACAAAAAACTATCTTACTTTTTACATTTACAGGCTTTTTTACAATCTACCTCTGTTTGAAAAGGAACAACTCCTCCGCAACCTCCCCAGGTAAATGATTTACATTTATTATCTACCCGGTCATAATACCATTTAAGATTACTATCTGGACAAGGACCACTATTGGGCCTATCAGAGCACCTAGGGGAAGACAAACAGTTGCGTTGGCAGCTCGAAACGCTAACCAAGCAACAGATAAACAGAACCATAAGGCGTGCGCCAGTTGTCATGAAACTATTTTTAGGGAAAGTAAAGATAACACTTATCCAATGAGAAATTCAAATTATTGACCGGAAAAACATATTCCAATTGATAATTTTCCCTGCAATTTTAGGGTTTATTCCCCATTTTTATAGAATAAATTAGTATTACCATGGGAATCAGAATTTTTATTTTACTCACATTACTTCCTTTTGCCTTGAGGGGTGGAACCAATCCGTATTGGCAACAAAGGGTGAACTATACTATGCAGGTTAAGTTGAATACCCAACTAAATGAGTTGTCGGCAACTTATAAACTTGTTTACTATAACCATTCTCCAGATACCTTGTCTTCAATCTGGTTTCATCTTTGGCCGAATGCTTATTTGGATAATCATACTACCTACGCTCAGCACAAGTTATCGGGAGGAGATGAAGAGTTGCAGAATAAAGATTCAATTGTATATGGAGGAATTGATAGTTTTTCTTGGAAGGGAAATGGCATCCCTTTAACAATATCTCCTCATCCCAAAAAATCATGGTCAAGAGAGGTAGTAGAAATTCAATTGTCTTCTCCTTTGTTGCCTGGTGATTCGGTAACGATTACTACTCCTTTTCGAGTTAAACTTCCGGAAACACGATCTCGATTAGGGTATTATGGATCTTCTTGGCAAATTACCCAATGGTATCCGAAACCAGCGGTGTATAATCAACAAGGATGGAACCTTATGCCGTATTTAGATCAAGGGGAATTCTTTGGTGAGTTTGGAAATTTTACGGTTGAAATAACTGTGCCCGATAGTGTTGGCGTTGCTGCCTCCGGAATCTGTTTAACTCCTGGGGAACAAGCGTATTTAGAACGTTTAACCACACGAGTGGATTCTATTCCATTTCCCAGTTCGCCTGATTCTACCCGAACCTTTACTTATTTTTTAGATCAGGCACATGACTTTGCATGGTTTGCAGATGCCCATTTCAAAGCGAGTTATCAAGATACTTTTATTCAAGGAAAGCCTTTACGGGCTTGGGCTTTTTATCAGCCCTATCGGGATTCATTTGGGATTACAGAGCCTTTACGTGCTATTCGAGCTGTAGCTTTTTATAGCAAACTTGTAGGTCCTTATGTGTATCCTGAAGTAAAAGTGGTTGAAGGGGTAATGCCTGCTGGGGGAGGAATGGAATATCCTGCCATCACCTTGATTAATGAAATGATGGATACTTTAAGTCTCGAGGAAGTGATTTTACATGAAGTGGGGCATAACTGGTTTTATGGAATGTTGGGTAGCAATGAAAGAAAGTATCCCTGGATGGATGAAGGTATTAACACTTATTATGAAAATCGGTACATGGATGAGTTTAGTCCACCGGATACTGCCATAAAAAAGGGTGGAATCAATTTAATGGGTTTTAACCTGAATATTGACATCAACAACAATAAATCTCTTTTTGATTTAGGGGCAAGACAATTTTATAGATACGGCAGATTTTCTAATCCTGGATTAGCCTCTACCCAATATACTAACTTTGGTTATGGTCAATTTGTTTATGGATTAGGCAGTAGATCTATGGATGTATTATCGGCTTATGTTGGACAATCCCGATTTGATCAAGGGATGCAAAAGTACTATCAAGATTGGGTCTTAAGGCATCCACTACCCAATGACATTCAGCAAAGTCTTGAAAAATCTTGGGGGGTATCCTTAGATACTTTTATGGGTAAATACATGGAATCCTCGCATCTGCTTGACGTGGGCATCCAGCGTTATCGTTCATCCTCGCAAATTCTTAAGGTAAAAAATCGTTCCTCTATTACCCTTCCGGTTGTAATTAGAAGTTATAAAGGTTTGGAGTTTAGAGATACTGTTTTGGTATTAAGTCCGGGGGGTAGTCGTTGGAGTTTGCCTAAAGCAGATCGTTATGTTTTAGATCCAGAGAAGAATTTTTTAGATCGAAATATAAACAATCAGGTTTGGATAACAGGGAAATTATGTGGAGGATGGAAACCCCGGATTCAATGGGTATTTCCAAAAGACGAGCTTCCGAAGCGATTTCCTATTTTAGTAGCTCCAGCAATTGGGGGTAACTACCACGATGGATTATTGGCGGGTGCTTATTTTAGCAACCTCTCGATTCCTTTATCTGGATTCAGGTTTACTTTATTACCCATGTATGCCTTTAATGCCCATCAATTAAGGGGTTCAGGGCAAATTATGTGGACGATGCCAATTCCAGATGTTGGGAAATGGGGGGTGAGTTTTACAGCAGATCAATATTCAGGATATACCCGATACCGTCCACAAATAGAAATGTCATGGCTTCCTTTTCGAGGGGGGAGAGGGGTAGAGCATACCTTGGCTGTTGCATGGAATGAAGTTCAGTGGAGAGATGTATTTCCTGAAATCAAACTTACAGCATACGGAATAGGTTCTATTGACTATGAGGCTTTCCATAAAACCCGTGAGCATAAGGGCGTGATTCATTCGAGAATTGAGTATAAGCCCGGAGGATTTGTTTCTCTACAGCAAGAATTGTTAGGGCGGAAAAGATATTTCCAGCAAGAATATATTCAACTTCGATTATTTGCAGGGGTAATGCCTTGGAGACCTTCGGTAGATTCGGTTTTTCAATTTCAGTTTTCTGGAAGTACAGATTATTTGATGCGTCAGGTGATGTTTGATAGATTGGGGCAGAGTAATGATTTTAAAATGGGCATGCGACAAACCGATGGAACCATGGGTGGTTTTGGAGGATATACCTCAGCGCTTTATAGTCAAGGATTAATTTCAGCAAATTTGAAAGTGGATCTGCCAGGAATCAAGTATTTTGCTTTGTTTGGGGATATTGGACAAGGTTTTGGGCAAAGACTTCAATCGGTAGTTTGGGATGCAGGGATATGTATTCGGGTGATCCCGGATTATTGGGAAGTATATTTTCCATTTTTGGGAAGCATTTATCCCGACCATATTGCTCCTTATAACAAATATCAGATTCCGGTTAGATTTATGTTTCGGTTAGAGAACTTTACTCCTGATCAACTCATCAAAAAACTCAAGTAAATTGATTTTGATAACCTAAATATAACAATTAAAGGATTGGGAAGCAATAGAAAAGAGTAAATTTGCATATTCATAATTATTATAATTTAGGATTTAATTTAGTTAAAATGGAAATGAAACCCATGCGTTTAAGATTGTCTTTTTTCTTTTTCCTTCTGCTTATTCTTTGGAGTGGTATTGGTCAGGTGAAGGCCAACTATATAACCATACAGAATGCAACAGTTACCGGGGCAACTTCTACCACTGCTCAAGTGCAGTATGATATTTTCTGGGAAAATTCTTGGAGGGATGCCGAGAATTGGGATGCAGCTTGGGTGTTTATCAAATACAACACAGGATCTGGTTGGAATCATGCTACTTTAAGTTCATCTGGGCATGTAGTGGGGACTTCAACTCCTTCTGCCACCATCACCGTCTCTCCTGATTTTAAGGGAGCATTTATATATCGGTCGTCTGTAAGTTCAGGAACCTTTACCGTAACGGGTCAGCAATTACAATGGAATTTTAATGCAAACGGTCTTACGCAAACTCAAGCCACCACTGCTCAGGTTCGTATTTATGGAATTGAAATGGTGTATATCCCTACTGGCACTTATGCATTAGGAGATGGAAATGGTACTACTGAATCTGTTAATTCTATTTGGGCAGGTGCTAATAATTATGCGTATGCAGTGAGTGGTAATTTGTCTCCTTTGTTATCTGCTGATGCCTTAATGCATAATGGAAGTGGAGCAATGACTTCCATTCGTATTCACGGAACCCAAGGGGTAGATAACGATGCGAATGGAACCATAGATAATCCTGATTTTCCGTTAGGGTTTTTGCATTTCTATATTATGAAATATGAAATTTCCCAAGGGCAATATGCAGAGTTTTTAAATACCTTAACCACGGCTCAGGCAACTGCTAGGTTTTATACCACCCAACAAAACAGATATACAATATCCGTATCGGGTGGGTTATATTCAGCGTCTCGTCCAGATAGAGCTTGTAATTATATTGATTGGATAGATGGATGTGCCTATACAGATTGGGCATGTTTACGACCCCTAACAGAATGTGAGTATGAAAAAGCTTGCAGAGGTTCAAGGGCACCTTTATTAAATGAATATCCAAATGGAACTACAAGTCATAGTTACATTCATTCCGACAATCCGGCGTTTACTTCCAATATGGCAGAAAATGGAACTGAAACAGCAGCAGGAACAACTCGCAATGCCCATAGAAGTGTAAGCGCATTAAATGGGGGCGATGGGGGAACAGGTCCGGTGCGAGTTGGGATTTTCGGGCGTAATGTTTCTAGCCGCACGAATTCAGGAGCCTCCTATTATGGGGTTATGGATATGGGAAGCAATATTGCTGAGTATTATGTTACGTTAGGCAATGTCAACGGTAGATCCTATACAGGTGTTCATGGGGATGGGGCATTGTTCAGCACTTCAGGGGTAGCGAATGTAAATTTTTGGCCAGGGATAAACGGGAATAGTAACAATAATACCGCTAATACCAGTTTTGGAGGATCAACCGGAGTAACCTCTGAATCCGGTATAATGCTTAAAAGTGACCCTTGTGCTTTTCAAGATTGTGAAACCAGAGTGTCACAACGGTTTGGATTTGGTTCTTACGGTCGTGGTCCAAACTTAGGCTTTCGTTCAGGCAGAACAGCACCATAATTATGGGAATAGTATGTAACATACTTTCCATCGTTAGGTGGAGATATAGCTGGATAGGGTTGGGGCTAGTAATTGTAAATTTATTTACTACTTTACTGTTTGCCCAAGCACCTTCTGTAACGGTATTAACCCCTAATGGGGGGGAAGTATGGTCTGGGGCGACTACTCAAAACATTACTTGGACTTCTACCAATATTGCGAATGTTAGCTTAGAGTATTCCACAGATAATGGAAGTAATTGGATAAGCATCACTACTTGGCCAGCTTCAGCAGGCACTTATTCCTGGACAGTGCCCGGTGCAGGGCCTTTAGGTTCTACTGTTTGCTTAGTCAGAATAAGTGATGTACTCAATGGAGGAGTGTTTGATTTAAGCAATGCTAATTTTACGATTCCCCCTTCTTCCATAACCGTATTACAACCCAACGGAGGGGAGCAATGGCCAGTTGGAAGTTTACAAGGAATCGTATGGCAGCATAACTCCATCCTTAATATTGATATTGAATATAGCACTAACAATGGGTCTTCTTGGACAACAATCACTACAAGTTATCCTGCTTTGCGAGGGTTTTATAACTGGACAGTTCCTTCAACTGTAAGTTCCACTTGTATTGTTCGGGTAAAGGATTCAGCTAATCCAAATACCGTAAATGATGTTAGTAATTCTGTTTTTTCCATAACAGCTGCTTTAGTTCCTAGCACTATACGTTATCAAGGGGGAAGTTTTGATGGGTTTTCCTATTGTGCAAATACAACCCCAACCATTACAGTTACCTCCCCGAATGGAGGGGAAGTATGGCCAGGAGCAACGCAACAAACGATATCTTGGACTAGCAGTAATATTCCCAATAATGTAAGTATTGAAGTAAGTTATAATAACGGTTCTAACTGGACCACTATTACTACTTGGCCAGCCTCTGCTGGTTCTTACCCTTGGGTAGTTACTGGGGCGGGCTCAACCACCTGTTTGGTAAGGGTAAGTGATGCCCAAAATAGCCTTGTTCAGGATGTAAGTAATGCAAACTTTACCATACCCATGGCTTCTGTTACTTTGTTACAACCCAATGGGGGAGAGCAATGGCCAGTAGGAAGTTTACAGTCTATTGTTTGGTCAGTACAAAGTGTAAATAATTTAAATCTTGAATACTCTACCAACAATGGCAGCAATTGGACCTCCATCGCTACCAATCAAAGTGCGCAGTTAGGTTTTTATAATTGGGTTGTTCCTTCTGCTATCAGCAATAATTGTTTAGTAAGAGTAACCGACAGTTCTAATGGATTAGTAACTGATGTTAGTAATGCTGTTTTTAGTATTGTTGGAGCGTTAACCCCATCTACCACTAGATATATGGGGGGATCCTTTGATGGGTTTACCATGAATAGTACCGCAACGCCTGCGGTTACCCTTACTTCGCCGAATGGAGGAGAGGTTTGGTCTGGAGCCACGCAGCAAATGATTACTTGGACATATACCAATATTTCCAACAATGTGTTGTTAGAGTATTCCACCAATAATGGAAGTTCTTGGACAACCATTACTACATGGCCGGTTACAGCAGGATCCTATCCTTGGTTAGTACCTGGTGCTGGGCCATTAGGTTCCACTGTTTGTTTGGTAAGAGTAAGCGATGCGCAAAATGCTTTAACCAATGACCAGAGTAATGCAAACTTTACCATCCCTGGATCTTCGGTAACAGTGTTGCAACCCAATGGGGGTGAACAATGGCCAGTGGGGAGTTTACAGGCTATTGTATGGAGCGTACAATCTGTGTTGAATGTAGATATTGAATATTCTACTAATAATGGTACCAATTGGACTAGTATAGCTACAAATTTCCCTTCCGCCAATGGATTTTATAATTGGACTGTTCCATCCACCGTAAGTGCTACTTGTTTGGTGCGGGTAAAAGACAATACCAATCCGGGAACGGTATTCGATATTAGCAATGCTAACTTTTCGATTATTGCGACCTTAACTCCGAGTGCTATTCGATATCAGGGTGGGTCGTATGATGGCTTTACAGTTTGTTTCACAGGATGTGTTCCACCGAGTGCAAATCTTAGCGGTACGCAAACCTTATGCACCGGAGGGGCTGCCACCCTAACGGTTAATTTTACTGGGTCAGGTCCCTATTCCATAACCTATACCAATGGAACCACCCCAGTAACCCAAACTGGGATCACCAGTAATCCTTATTTGTTTACCGTTACTCCTACAGTTCTTACTACCTATACCTTAACCTCCTTAACGAATGCTTGTGTTTCGGGTCCGGTAACGGGGATGGCTATTGTAACAGTAGCCTCAGGGCCAACTGCAGTAATATCGGGTACTCAAACTGTTTGTAATGGGGTTGGAGCTCCGTTATCTGTGCAGTTAACAGGTACTTCTCCTTTCTCTATAATTTATACAGATGGTACTTCCAATACTACGGTTACTGGGATAACTCAAAATCCTTATGTGTTTACGGTTACCCCAACTTCTACCCGAACTTATTCCTTAACACAGGTCATTTCCAGTACTTGTTCAGGAGGAAGTGTATCAGGACAAGCTATCGTTACAGTGAATCCATTGGCGAATGCGGTTCTAAGTGGGAATAATACTTTGTGTTCTGGTAATCCTTTTACGCTTTCAATTAGTCTCACTGGGAATTTTCCGTGGAGTATTGCTTATTCAAATGGTACCACCACCATTACGCAAACTGGGATTACTTCCAGTCCTTATCTAATTACTACCTCCCCAACGCAAACTACCACCTATTTAATAACTTCCGTTACTAATTTATGTGGGGCAGGTACTTTTTCAGGTCAGGCAATTGCGACGGTTGGAACTACTCCAAGTGGCGTCATTAGTGGAAGTCAGACCGTTTGTGTAGGTCAGGTGGCTTCACTTACTGCGACCTTAAATGGCGTAGCTCCCTGGACGTTCGTCTGGACCAATGGTTCAACTAATCAAGCAATATCCGGAATTACTTCCAGTCCTTACGTCTGGCAGGTTACCCCTAGCTCACAAACCACTTATCAAGGGGTCTCCATTACTGCAAGTGGTTGTTCAGGTACAATAAGTGGAAATGCGATTATCTCCCTTAGTACCCCTCCAACAGCTGTATTGACGGGGTCTCAAACCCTTTGTGGTCCAGGGACTGCTGTTCTTACAGCTACCTTAGGAGGAGCCGCTCCGTGGTCTATCACCTGGACAAATGGTACAACCAATACAACGGTAACTGGAATCACCTCCAGCCCCTACAGCTGGACGGTTACTCCAAGTGGAAACCAAACCTATTCTTTAATTCAAATTACTTCTGGTGTTTGTGTAAATAATAGTCCTACTGGGCAGGCGATTATTTATCAAATGCCTGCACCGCTTGCCTCCATCTTAGGAAGTCAAAGTATTTGTCAAGGATCATCTGCAACTTTATCCATCACCTTAAACGGAACTGCCCCTTGGCAATTCACCTATTCACAAGGCACTTCTACAGTAAATGCAACAGCCTTATCATCTCCTTATCTCTTTACCGTTACGCCTACAAGTACAGGGACCTGGCAATTAACTCAAGTTACAGATGCCTGTGGAACCGGGACAGTATCGGGTCAAGCAGTGGTATCGGTAAGTTCCCTTCCAACTGCAGCAATTAGTGGAACACAAACTATTTGTTCAGGAGGATCTGGAAATATTAGTATTGCTTTAACAGGGATACAACCTTGGAACCTTACGTATAGCGATGGAACCAATCTCACCAATAGAAACGGGATTACTTCTTCTCCTTTGATTATTGGGGTAAGTCCGAGCAGTCAAACCACCTATTCCTTAACCACAGTGAATGATGCTTGTGCAGGAGTAGTGAGTGGTCAAGCTATAGTTTCTATTGCACCTATTCCAACTGCTACTTTCAGTGGAACACAATCTATTTGTCCGGGAAATAATGCACAACTTTCGGTTGCATTTACAGGTCAATCTCCTTGGAATTTTGTTTGGACAGATGGTACCAATACCCAAACCGTTACCAATATTACCAGTAGTCCCTATTTAATCAATGTGACTCTAGCCTCTACCCGTACGTATTCATTAGTGAGTTTAGGTGGGGGAGGATGTAGTTCAGGTACTTTTGCAGGAACCCCGATAGTAACCGTTTATACTATTTCTAGTGCAACCTTGAGTGGCACTCAAACGATCTGCCCGGGTAGTGGGTCAACGCTTACTGTTAATTTTACTGGGATAAGACCTTGGAACCTTCAATATTCAGATGGAACGAATACCACTTCTATTTCTGGAATTACTAATCAACCCTATTTAATAGGGGTTACCCCAACTAATCAAACCACCTATTCTCTTGTTGGACTAAGTGGCACTTGTGGTGCTGGAACTTTTTCAGGTCAAGCCATCCTTACCCTTAGGTCATTACCAACAGCTAGTTTGAGTGGATCTCAAACTATATGTAGTGGCGGTAGTGGTAATTTAAGCTTTGCCTTAACGGGTAGTTCACCTTGGAGTTTAGGGTTTACCGATGGTACCACCACCGTTACACAAACAGGGATAACAGCCTCTCCCTATATCATTTCAGTTACCCCTTCAATCTCCTCTACCTATGCACCCTTAACTATAACAGATGTATGTTCTGGTACTGTTAGTGGTCAACATATACTTCGTGTGGCTCCTATTCCAACTGCAGCTATAACGGGTACTCAAACGATTTGTGCGGGATCCTCTGCAATCTTGACTGTTTCTTTAACGGGTCAATTGCCATGGTCTTTTGTTTGGTCAGATGGTACTAACAATACCTCTGTAACAGGTCTTACAAGCTCTCCTTATTTTATATCCACAACACCGAGTATTAATTCAACTTATTCTTTGGTGAGTGTATCTGGAGGAGGTTGTAATAATGGGACAGTCTCAGGCAATGCAATCGTAACATTGTCTCCTACCTTATCTGCAAGTATCAGTGGTAACAATACCATTTGTGTGGGTAGTTCTGCAACACTTACGGTTAGCTTTACTGGAAATAGTCCCTGGAATATTCAATATTCAGATGGAACTACCACTACCACGTTGAATAACATCTTAAGTCAGCCTTATCCTCTGCCGGTAAGTCCAACTAATACACGTACCTATACTTTAGTTTCAGTAACGGGTAGTTGTGGGTCAGGTACTGTGTCGGGTGCAGCAACTGTTTCCGTACAATCCCCACCCAGTGGCGTGTTGAGTGGTAGTCAAACGATATGTGCTGGATCTTCAGCTAACCTTACCGTAGCGATGACAGGAACTCCTCCTTGGAATATTCAATGGTCAGATGGAACCACTACCCAGACTGTAACTGGAATTACTGCACAACCTTATATAATCTCTGTAACTCCGATTACCAATACGAATTACAGCTTAACTTCTATTAATACTTCTATTTGTTTAACAGGAAATAGTTCTGGAAATGCGAGTGTTACTGTACGTCAATTGGCTAGTGCAACCTTATCTGGTCAACAAAGTATATGCACGGGTACTGGAGCGATGTTAAGTGTGAATTTAACGGGAACTACACCTTGGAATTTCTCTTGGACAGATGGTACCAACACCTTTTCACCTTCGAACTTAACTCAATCTCCTTATTTAATTTCAGTATCCCCTTCCATCCCTACTACATATTCCCTTGTGTCTGTTGGGAATGGATGTGGAGCAGGTACAGCAACTGGTGCAGCAAGCGTAGGTTTTTATTCTCAACCGAGTGCGGTTATAAGTGGCAACCAATCTATTTGCCCCGGAAATACTGCCTCACTTAGTGTTTCATTAACTGGTAATAGTCCTTGGAGTATTACCTACACCCAAGGCACTTCCTCTACTCAAATCACTGGTATCACCACATCTCCTTATGTGTGGCAGGTTACTCCAGGAGGAAATAGAACCTATACTTTACAATCTGTTACCAGTCAATGTTCAGGAACAGTTTCAGGTTCTGCAATTATTGCACAAGCAACGCAAATAACAGCAACCCTTTCTGGCTCACAAACCATATGTCCTGGAAGTGCAACTCAATTATCCGTAAGCTTTAGTTCAGGAAGTGCATGGCAATTAAGTTGGTCTGATGGGGGAACCACCTATACTCAAACGGGAATCACTTCTAATCCTTATTTAATTTCGATAACCCCAGTAACTGCTATTACTTATTCCTTGGTGAATGTCTCCGGTGGAAGTTGTTCCGGGTTAGTTGGGGGACAAGCAATTCTATCTATGATACCTACTCCACAAGGAGTTTTGAGTGGTAGCCAAACTTTATGTTCCGGGAATGCAGCACAATTATCAGTTGCTTTAAGCGGATCTTCCCCTTGGAGTTTAACCTGGACAGATGGCACTAACAGTCAAACCCAAACTGGAATTACCAGTTCTCCTTATGTATGGAGCGTTACTCCCTCTATAACCTCAACATTCCAATTAACCGGTTTAACAGCTCCAGGATGTCAGGCAGGAACCTATAGTGGTAATGCGGTGATTCAGGTGAATCCTTCCCCCAGCCCAGCAACTACCAGTAGTTCTCAAAGTATATGTCAAACCTCAGCTGTAATTGGGGGTAATACCCCAGTAACAGGAACAGGTATTTGGAATATCATTTCAGGTTCGGGAACTATTGCAAATACATCTATTCCAGTAACGACTGTAACCGGCTTAGGTCTTGGAGTGAATACCTTTGAATGGGTGATCACCTTGGGCAATTGTGTGAATCGAGATACTATACTAATTTATCAAGCAGTTGCTCCACCCACTGCAAATGCTGGCGTATCTCAGGCGATTTGCGGAACAACAGCACAACTAAGCGGAAGCAGTATTGGGAATGGAAATGGGCTATGGACTTTAATCAGTGGGGGAGGATTAATAAGTCAACCTACCCAAGCTCAAACTAGTATTACCGGATTAGCGATTGGCTTAAATGTAATACGCTGGCAAGTGAATAATGGCATTTGTCCGATAACTTCTGATACCATTTCAATTTATACTGCAATATCGGTTGCTCCTGCAAATGCAGGTGCAGATCAAACTTTATGTGGAAATCAAATCGTATTATCTGCCACTTCACCCGCAGCCCCTTCCTTAGGATATTGGCAAGCACCCAGATTGCCTGTAACCTTTGTAGATAGTACCCTTTCAAATACTACTGTTTCCGGTTTACCCTTAGGGTTAGATACTTTACTATGGATCACCGTGAATGCTGGATGTGTGGATTCTGATACGGTTGTTTTCAATCGGGAGTTGCCTCCAGTGGCAGGATTTAGCTATACGCAGTTTGGGTTTGATGCCTCTTTTGTGAATTTAAGTTCGAATGAACTGCAATGGAATTGGCAGTTTGGCGATGGACAAGGAAGTACTTTATCGCAACCCCATCACACTTGGCAACGAGCAGGAACTTATGTGGTAACTTTAATTGTAAGCAATGCCTGTGCTTCGGATACTTTAACAGATACCCTGATAATCGGGGGCGTGTTAACAGATCCTCTGATTTCAGAGGCAAAGTGGGAGATCTTCCCCAATCCTGCCCAAGATAAAGTAGAGGTTCGATTGCAGGTTGAACAATCTGAAAATTATAGTATCAAAATTTATGATGCTTTAGGAAGATTAGTATTGGATACTCCTGCTGAACTTGTTGCTCAAGAAAAAAGTTGGCAACTCAATATTAGGGAATGGACCAAAGGAGCTTATCAAGTAGTGCTGTATAATTCACAAAAAACTCAGGTTAAATTACTTTGGGTTGAATAGACTTGAATAATTTATTCCTCTTGAATTGTTAAGCCAAAGTTAAATTTTCACAAAAGATAGTGGCATAAGCGTGTTATACTGGGCTTTTGAAAGATCCTGAAAATCTTCATTTCCAATTTTTATAAAATATCCTACCTTTAAATACCTAATTTTTGAATTCATGAAAAATCTACTTCGACTTTTCGCCTTTTTAGTATTGTTAAGTACCCTTCAACCTGTTTTGGGAAATGGGATTGTGGTGAATAGTGTTTCTTTACAGGGACAGAATATTACCAACCAAACCTGGCAGGTTCAATTTAATCTTACCTGGAATAACTCCTGGAGAGATGGGGTTAATTATGATGCTGCCTGGATTGTAATCAAGTTTAGGGTTAATAATGGGCAATGGCGACATGCTACTTTGCGTCAAGTAGGTTTTGTAACCGGTACCGGTACAGGTACGGAGTTAAGGATTGCTCCTGATAGTATTGGTGCGATAGCGAATCGGAATTCCTCAGGCGCTGGTACTTATTCGGTAACAGGGATGCAATTACAATGGCATTATGGGATTAGTGGGGTGTTAAATACTGATTTACCTCAGGTACGTGTAATTGCGATGGAAATGGTTCAGATTCCTCAGGGACCTTTTGCCATTGGAGATGGGAATGGGTCTTCTGAATCTCAATCTGCTTTAGGGGTTGCGGATAATAACTATTATGTTGTCACTACTGAATTGTCACCTCCTTTGCGGGCAGATGGTAATTTTTCAACCGGAAATAACATTACTCGTATTGATGGAGATGGAGGAGTAGATAATGATGGAGATGGAGTAATTGATAATACAGGCTTTCCTGTGGGATATAATTCATTTTTCATGATGAAGTATGAAATTACCCAAGAGCAATACGCTGATTTTTTAAGTATGATTATTTCATCCCAAGCCGCTGCAAGGTTTATGGGGCAGTATAATCAGTTTAGGAATAGAATAACCTTGTCTGGGGGATCTTACTTCACAGATCGGCCAGATCGTTCTTGTAATTTTTTATCGTGGATGGATGGATGTGCTTATGCCGATTGGGCTGGTCTTAGACCCTTTACGGAAACCGAATATGAAAAGGCTTGCCGTGGGCCTATTGCTCCTGTGCTAAACGAACTTGCTTGGGGTAGTACATCTATTAGCCCAGGATTTAATGGTACCGCTCAAGGAAATATGCTTACCGTTAACGGTACTGAAGATGGAACTGAAGTTGCCAGTAGTACTAGTAATAATGTGTATTTAATGTACGGTAGTAGTTGTTGGAATACCTTGTATGCCAATGATGGTACTGTTATGGCGGGACCGGTTCGGGTAGGGCTTTTTGCGGAAAATGGTTCTACCCGCAGCACAGCAGGTTCTTCTTATTATGGGGTGATGGATTTAAGTGGGAATATGTCGGAGCAAATGGTATGTATTACCAATTCTGCTGGGAGAATATTTAACGGATTACATGGCAATGGAGTAATTACCACTGGGGGTAGTCCAGGCTGTGCGGATGTTGCAAACTGGCCGGGGCTTAGTGGCGGTGCGGTAACCGGTGCGAGTGGGGCAGGGATCAAATGGACAGATAATTATACTTTACAAGGAGGTTGTTCCACTGGTTGGTTACCTGGAAATTTGCTTTCGCTTCAGGCAATTAGTTATCGAACGCAAAACGAGAATGGTCAAACAGGTAGAAGCTTGTTTGTGGGCTTCCGCTGCGCTCGTACCCAATGGTGGTAAACAAGTTTATAAACGAATTTATTAAAGTCTAATCTCGTGTTTACCGCTCTCTTCAGGTGTACATTCTGCTTGATGTTAGGATTGGGAATCAACTCCCTCTTGGCTCAAACTATGATTGTATATAGTCCGAATGGAGGAGAAGTGTTTGAATCAGGTGGGGCAATGTCTATTCGTTGGGATTATGCCTCCGCCAACACGGTTCAAATCGCCTTCTCTACGGATAATGGTTCTACCTGGGCGAATGTTGGAACTGCACCTGGCAACGCTTCTTTTTATAACTGGACAAGCATCACTACTGCTAATTCTACTAATTGCAGGATTAAAGTTTTTGATATCTCTCAACCTTTATATACGGATATTAGTAACGCTTCCTTTACTGTTTTACCAGCACCTTCTGTACTATCCGGTAAATTTAGTGGAGGAAGTTATGACGGATACATAGCTGGGATTAGTGGTAATCCAGTTCAGGTTAATAGTCCGAATGGAGGAGAGATCTTTATGGTCGGAGGAACAATGTCTATTCGATGGAATTACTCCTCTTTAAATAATGTCCAGATATCCTATAGTACTGATAATGGTTCTAACTTCTCTTCTGCGATAGCCACGGTTTCTGCTTCTTCCGGATTTTATAATTGGACGAGTATTGCTAATGCACCAGGCCCCAATTGGAAAATTAGAGTGGTAGATGCAGTCACCCCCAGCATTGGGGATACGTCTGACTTGGTATTTACCGTAATTGCAGATCCCGGAACCAATGTAAGTAAGTACTCTGGGGGAAGTTATGATGGCTATAGTTCTGTGATGACAAATCCGTTGCGGGTTTTAAGTCCCAATGGGGGCGAGGTGTTTGAAGTAGGAGGGGCCATGTCTATCCGCTGGGATTATGCCAGTTTGAATAATATCTCCATTGCTTATAGTACCGATAATGGTTCTAACTTTTCTAGTGCCATTGCTACGGTTCCAGCTTCCAGTGGATATTTTAATTGGACCAGTATAGCCAATGCTCCATCTGCGCAATGGAAGATTAGAATTTGGGATGTAACGCAAACTTCGATTGCAGATACTTCGGATGTAGTCTTTACTGTAATTGCAACCCCAACGCTTCAAACTGGTAAATTCTCTGGAGGTTCTTATGATGGGTATAGCTCTGTAATGACGAATCCTTTAAAGGTATTAAGTCCCAATGGGGGAGAGGTATTTGAAGTAGGTGGGGCCATGTCTATTCGTTGGGATTATGCAAGCCTCAACACCATAAGCATTGCGTATTCTTCCGATAATGGCTCCAATTTTTCCAGTGCAATAACTTCTGTACCTGCCAATAGTGGTTATTTTAATTGGGGAAGCATTGCCAATGCGCCAAGTACTCAATGGAAAATAAGAGTTTGGGATGTGTTAACCCCTTCCATTGCCGATACCTCTGATTTGGTGTTTACGGTGAATGCTAGCCCGACACTTCAATCTGGTAAATATAGTGGAGGGTCATATGATGGGTATGCCACACAAGTATCTGGAAGCCCTGTCACGGTATTATCTCCGAATGGAGGAGAGACCTATTACACTGGGGGTACCATGTCAATTCGCTGGAATGCGTTTGGCATTTCTAACGTTAGGTTATCTTATTCCACGGACAATGGAAGTACGTTCTCTACCATCGCAACGGTAGCTGGAAATACGGGTTTCTATAATTGGGCATCCATCGCAAATGCTCCTTCTTCCCAATGGATAATACGTATTCAAGATGATTTAAATCTTACGGTATTAGATTTAAGTGACGCAGTTTTTACGGTATTATCTCAACCTACTTTAAATGCCACTAGATATTCAGGGGGATCTTATGATGGATATGCTAAGGCAGATACTTTATTAAATTGCTTATATGCCCAAGCGAATTTATCTGGGAATACTAATTTTTGTTCGGGTGGATCTGCCACTATGTCTTTGGATCTAGGGGGAGCCCCACCCTGGAATTTTACTTATACCGATGGAACTTCTTCCACTTCAGTAACGGGAATATCCACAACCCCCTTTACCTTTTCGATTACCCCCGCAGGTAGTAGAACCTATACGGTAACTACCATTAGCAATGGATGCGGATCTAATACAGGCTCAGGTCAAACGACTGCAACATTGGTCTCTATCCCTGCGATAAGTATTAGTGGAACACAAACCATTTGTTCCGGAGGAGTCGCACAATTAAGTGCAGTGTTAACTGGTGGAGGTTCTCCTTGGGCGATTAGCTGGACTGATGGAACCACTCCAGTATCCATTTCCGGAATCACCTCAAGTCCTTATGTATTTACGGCAACTCCCTCTATCTTATCTACCTATTCACCCTTATCTGTATTTAGTGGATGTGCTGGAACCTTAGGAAGTACTGCAGTAGTAACCTTGTTTGCTCCACCCACTGCTCAAATATCCGGAAGCCAAACCATTTGTGCAGGAGGCTCAACAACTTTATCGGTTCAATTATCCGGAGCCAGCCCTTGGCAAATAACGTATTCCAATGGCACAAGCAATCAACAGGTATCCGGGATTACTACCAACCCTTATGTATTATCAGTTACCCCCCTCGTTAACACTACGTATACCTTAACCCAGGTGACCAGCAATTGTGCGGGTAGTGTATCGGGTTCAGGGGTAGTTACGGTTAGTGGAGCATTAACTGCAACCTTAAGTGGAACCCAGTCTATTTGTCCGGGGAATGCTGCGCAACTGACCACAACCTTTACCGGACTTTCCCCTTATGCACTTACTTGGACAGATGGCACAACCCCCGTTACTGTCACGGGAATCACCACTTCTCCTTACTTATTTACCGTTACTCCAACGAATACCCGAACCTATCAACTTGTTTCTGTTAATTCCGGAATTTGCAGTGGGGGAGGAGTATCAGGCAATGCGAGGGTAAATGTATATCCTGTGCCTACGGCACAAATGAGTGGAGCACAAACCTTGTGTGCTGGTAATCCTGCCAATTTAAGTATCGCCTTAACTGGAACAGGGCCTTGGCAAGTTACCTGGACGGATGGCACTACCCCTCAAACCCAAACGGGCATTACCGCTCAACCTTATCAATGGTCAATCACCCCTGCTAATACCACTACCTATCTGCCCGTGTCTGTATCCGATGTATGCACAGGAACGGTTTCAGGGAATCGCATGATCACTGTTCAACCTATTCCAACTGTAGTTCTATCAGGTAATCAAACCTTATGTGCTTCTGCCCCTGCAACACTTACCTTTGCTTTAACAGGTGTGGGTCCCTGGAATCTAACCTGGACCGATGGAACCACTTCAGTCACCCAAACTCAAATCACTTCCCAACCCTATCAATGGACTACAACTCCTTTAACCACTAGAACCTATAGTCTTCAATCCCTAAGTACTTCAGTATGCAGTTCGGGAAGCCTAACAGGACAAGCCATTACTACAGTATTAAGTTCTCCTACTGCCACCCTAACTGGAGCACAATCTATATGTGCGGGTAGTGCAGCATCTCTTACTGTTCAACTTACCAGTAATTCTCCTTGGTCTTTCACCTACACGGATGGAACCACTTCCTCAGCAATTACGGGAATAACTTCACAACCTTATATCTTATCCGTTACCCCAACTTCTACCCGAACCTATACCTTAACCCAAGTAAACAATAGCTTATGCGCGGGTTCTGTCAGTGGAAGTGCAAGGGTTCAAGTGGATCCTACTCCTATTGCCAATTTAACTGGATCTCAAACCATTTGTGTAGGAAGTAGTGCTAATCTTTCAGTAGGTATAACCGGATCACCTCCCTATCAAATTGTATATTCGGATGGTACTACCAATACAACCCTAACTGGAATTACGCAATCTCCTTATGTAGTATCCGTTACGCCTACGGTTACTACTACGTATTCTCTAAATGCTATCAGTTCTGTAGGTTGTTCATCCGGAATCTTTAGTGGAACCCCTGTTATTACTGTGTTGCCTTTACCTACTGCCACTGGATCTGGAAATCAAAATATATGCATTGGCAATTCAGCAACCTTATCGGTTGCGCTTACCGGGAATTCACCTTGGAATGTAACCTACTCCAATGGAACAGCTTCCGTTACTATGTCTGGAATCACCACTAACCCTTATCAATGGAATGTTACTCCGACAATAACCTCTACTTATATAATAAACAATGTTACTAATTTATGTGGAGCTGGAACGGCTGCTGGTTCTCAAATCATATCTGTAAATCCATTGCCTACCGCTGCAATTAGTGGAACCCAAACTTTATGCGCAGGAAATTCTGGAGTATTAACTTTTACCTTAACCGGAAGTGCGCCTTGGAATGTTACCTATTCGGATGGTATTACCCCTACCACCTTAAGTTCTTTAATCGCTACCCCTTATACCTTAACCGTTACGCCAAGTGTATCGAGAACCTATACCATTACGCAGGTTTCAGATGCTTTTTGTTCAGGGACTGGTTCTGGGTCTGCTTTACTAAATGTATTGCCTTTACCGACGGCCACTATTTCTGGAAGTCAATCTATTTGTTTAGGTTCTTCAGGCTCCTTATCCGTACAATTTACGGGAGGAAATCCATGGCAAATGACTTGGTCAGACGGGACTACTCCAACTGTGGTAACTGGAATCACTCAAAGCCCTTATGTATGGCAAGTAACACCTACTGTTTCAACTACCTATTCCATTCAGCAGGTAAGTAATTTCTGTGGAAGTGGAACCTTCTCTGGCAGTGTAAGTATGAACGTGAGAGGCATTCCTACGGCTAGTTTGTCGGGAAGCCAAACGATTTGTCCTGGTAATGCTGGAGGTTTAAGCATTACCCTTTCCGGTGCTGCTCCTTGGGCACTTACCTATTCTGATGGCTTCTCTTCTTATTCAGTTGCTGGGATTACCGCTTCCCCTTGGGTAATATCTATATCTCCCATTGCCACGCGCACGTATACCTTAACCTCAATAACGGATCAATGTTCAGGTACGGTTAGTGGACAACAACTGATATATGTGAACCCAGTACCTACTGCTAATATTAGTGGAACCCAAACGATATGTCAAGGAAACACAGCGCAACTTAGTGTGCAATTTTCAGGAACCCCAGCTTGGAATATCACTTGGACCGATGGGGTTACCAATACGGTAATTACAGGAATCACCAGTTCTCCTTATTTGATTGCCTTAACGCCAACCACCACAAGAACCTATCAGCTATTACAAGTATCTGCAGGATGTGTAGGAACCTTTACCGGAAGCGCTACTGTGCAGGTAGATCCTATATCAAGTGCAGTGTTGAGTGGTGGGCAAACCATTTGTGCCGGAAACTCCACCCAGCTTACTGTGCAATATACCGGATTACCTCCTTGGAATTTAGTCCTTTCAGATGGAACCAATACTTATCCATTTACAGGACAAACAAATACGCCGCATCTCATTAATTTAACCCCGACGGGAAGTGTAACTTATCAACTTCAATCGGTAAGCAATGCTTGTGGAGCTGGGGCAATCTCTGGTCAGGCGTTAATCCATATGGATCCTTCGCCTTCCTTAGCGCAGGCAGGATTGAATCAGCAAATCTGTGGGGATAGCGTATTGTTAGGAGCTATTCCTCCTACCCAGGGCACTGGAATATGGACTGTGTTGAGTGGTACTGGAATCTTAACTTCTCCTACTACTCCGGTTACTGCATTAACCGGGCTTACCCAAGGTCAAGATACTTTGGTTTGGACCACTACTTTAGCTACTTGTAGTTCTAAAGATACTTTGCTGATTAGGTCGTGGCATTTACCAGATACTGCCAATGCAGGAACTTGGAGAATGGTATGTGGTACGAGCGATACCTTATTTGCCCTTCCTACCGTTTGGGGGTCAGGTACGTGGATACTCATTGCCGGGGGCGGAACCCTCACGCAGCCTCAACAACCCATCACTACGGTTAGTGGACTTTCCCCGGGACAAAACCTCTTTTTATGGAGAGTTCAAAATGGAGTTTGTCCAGCCTCTACCGATACGGTTAGTATCATAAGTTATAATGGAGTTAGCCCCGCATTAACTTCCGGAGATCAAACTTTATGTGGTAATACCATCCAAGTAACTTCTACGCTTCCCACGATTGGTACGGGAGTATGGCAGATTGTATCGGGCCCTGGTCAGATTGCAGGGCCAATCAGTGGTTCTTCAGCCACCCTTAATTTCTTAGTGCCCGGACAACTTACCACCTTAGCTTGGACAATCACCAATGGCGCTTGTATAAGTGAAGATACCCTTGTACTGACGCCACTTCCTTTGCCTACCGCTGCTTTCACTTGGCAACAATTTGGTATGGATGCAGATTTTGATGGAAGTACCTCTAGTTATACGCAATCCTGGGTTTGGGATTTTGGAGATGGAGATACCAGTCATTTATCTTCTCCTCATCATACTTGGCTTTCCTCAGGTTTTTACCCAGTAACCTTAATTGCTTTTAATAGTTGTGGAACGGATACGCTAATCCAATGGCTTACTATTATTGGCGATAGCCGAGATGATTTATGGGAAGGAAGTTTTTATTTATATCCGAATCCCTCTTCCGGAAAATGTACGCTTAAATATTGGCCGGAAGATGCTGCTGTAAAAGGAACTATTCATCTCTCGAATGCGCAGGGCGTTGTGTTGCAAACCTTACCTTTTGTAGGAGAAGTGAATCAGATGCTTGACTTGACTTCCTATGCACGGGGCATCTATTGGGTTACCTTGAATACTCCCTCAGGTAAATTAACCCGTAAACTCACAATATATTAATTTTACTTTTCTTTCGTTTGAAGGATTAGATTTTACCTATGAAAAGATACCTTTTTATTATAGTTTCTTGTTTCTTTTTCCTTCAAGGAAATGCCCAGATGATTTTTACTGAGGGGAACTGGAATACAGTGGTTGCCGAAGCAAAGGCTGAAAAAAAATATATCATGGTAGATGCTTATACCGATTGGTGTGGGCCCTGTAAACAAATGGCTAAAAACATTTTTCCCTTACCTCAAGTTGGAGATTTCTACAACAAGAATTTTATTAACTATAAATTGAATATGGAAAAGGGAGAAGGGGTTGATTTTGCTCGCAATTTTCAAGTAGGGGTGTATCCTTCTTATCTCTTCTTCGATTCCAATGGAACCTTGGTTCATAGAACTGTAGGATATAAACAAGGCCCTCAGTTTATTCAAGATGGGGCGGCAGCGTTAGACACTACGAAACAATTGGTAACTAATATAAAAAAATACCAATTTGGACAAAGAGATAGTGAAACGTTATACAATTTAGCTTTAGGATTGGCAAATGCTGGTGCTAGAGATGAGAGTATCGAAAATGCTTATCTATCTTCCTTGTCCCCCGCTCAGTTGATTACTGAAAAAAATTATAAGTTCTTAGTTCAAACCAACGGAGGATATAGAAGTAAGACCTTCCGTACTATTCTGGAGAATCGTAAAGCATTTCAACAGATGATGGGTGGAAGCGAAGTAGATCAATTTTTAGGGGAAAACTTATTCCGAGCTGTTCAATATGCAGGGGGAAATCGAATGACAAGTTTGAAAGATTCTATTGTAAAAGATATCGAAGCTTACTTTGATAGTCCGGTTAAGGATCAATATTTATTATATTCTACGATGTTGATGTTAGGATTTGAGGCTGACCGTGGGCCGTATTATAAAGTGATGACCCAATATTTAAATTCCTATGGGCAATCGGATGCTAAAACTTTACAAGCGTATGCAGGAGAGATTATACAATCCACTTCCGAAGACGACCGTCAACAGGGCGTAAAATGGGCACAACAAGCTGTGAAGTTGGAAGCTACCGTGGCTGCCTACGAGGTATTGGCAACCGTGTTGTTAAAAACAGGAGACAAAGCGGCAGCGCGCAAAGCAGCTGAAAGTGGTTTAGCTTTGGCGACTGAAAAAGGAGCAGATGAAACTGTTTTCCGTGAGGTGTTACGTCAAGTACAACCTTGAGGAAATAATAAACCTGATTATAATTTTTAGGAATGTACTACGCCCATGGAAGAGAATTTTTTAATTCTTTTCTGGATGAGTACTTCGGTTTCCTTGGCTTTTAAGGTTTTCAGATCTTTTAGAATAATGTTTCGAACATTTTTATAAACCGTTTCAGGATCTTTATGGGCTCCTCCTAAAGGTTCTTCAATAATACCGTCAATTATTTTAAGATCAAGATTATCTTGAGCCGTAAGTTTTAAAGCTTCGGCAGCCTTTTCTTTTTGTTCCCAAGAACGCCATAAGATAGAAGAGCAGGATTCAGGCGAGATCACAGAATACCAGGTATTCTCCAACATATACACTTTATCTCCAATCCCAATTCCTAAGGCTCCTCCTGAGGCTCCTTCTCCGATTACAATACAAATCACAGGCACTTTTAAGATGGACATTTCAAGCAGGTTACGTGCTATGGCTTCTCCTTGTCCTCTTTCTTCGGCTTCTAATCCTGGATAAGCTCCGGGCGTATCAATCAGTGTGACAATAGGTTTGTTAAACTTCTCCGCCATTTTCATTAGGCGTAAGGCTTTTCGATAACCTTCAGGATTTGCCATCCCGAAATTTCTGAGTTTACGGCTTTTGGTATCTCTCCCTTTTTGTTGGCCGATGATCATTACAGTTTCATGCCCGATTCTACCTAATCCTCCTACCATAGCTTTGTCGTCGGCGAAGGAACGATCGCCGAACAGTTCTACAAATTCTTCGGTGATCCCTTGAATATAGTCGAGTGTATAAGGGCGTTCGGGGTGGCGACTCAGTTGAACCCGTTGCCAGCGGGATAGGTTACCATAAATCTGGGTTTGGAGTTCGAGTAATTTGGTTTCCATCTCAGCGATAGGGCCTGAGAGGTCAATTTTACTGGATTCTCCTGTATTCTTGAGTTCTGTAAGCTTTTGCTTCAGCTCAATAATAGGTTTTTCAAAATCAAGTTCGATTTCCATCTGTGTTTTGGGAAGGTAAAGATACGAAAAGCAGTAGAAAATGGGATTTAAATAAATATATCTGAAATTCAACAGGTTAATTGGGTACAGGATAATTTTACGGGATAATATTATGTGGGTTCAATGGGGATTTGTAGTTTTGCATGCTCAAAATGGTTCGGTAGTTCAGCTGGTTAGAATACATGCCTGTCACGCATGGGGTCGCGGGTTCGAGTCCCGTCCGCAAGAAAGCTTCACAATTGTGAGGCTTTTTGCATTATGGGTTTTTACGTATACATAATTCAGAGCGAAATAGATAAAAGTTATTACAAAGGATATTCGGAACAGCCTAAAATTCGGTTACTACAACATAATAATGGGGAGAGTAGGTATACTGCAAAAAAGCGACCGTGGCAATTAGTGTATGTAGAAGAATGTAACTCAAAAAGGGAAGCACTGATTCGGGAAAAAGTGCTCAAAAAATATAGCCATCACCAAATAGAAACATTGGTCAAATCTTCTAAGAACATATTAGAGGAGTTAGGTTAGAATATATGCCTGTCATCCCGACCCCAACTACGGTTGGGGTTGGGACGGGTTCGAGCCCCAACCTAAGAGGTCGGGGCCGCAAGAAAGCTTCACAATTGTGAGGCTTTTTGCATTATGGGTTTTTACGTATACATAATTCAGAGCGAACAAGGATAAAATGGGATAAGTTGTTGTTTTCGTCAAGGTCTTTATTGTTGCAGGCAAGGACCCATTGAACCCTTTCGCCCTTGCAGGCGTCCCCGCCTGCAAGGATAAAATAGGATAACATGTTGTTTTCGTCAAGGTCTTTTTGTTGCAGGCGAGGACGCCTGCAACGGCGGGGTTATCCTTGCAGGCGAGGAACCATTGAACCCTTTCGCCCTTGCAGGCGACCTGCAAGGATAAAATGGGATAAGTTGTTGTTTTCGTCAAGGTCTTTATTGTTGCAGGCAAGGACCCATTGAACCCTTTCGCCCTTGCAGGCGTCCCCGCCTG
>RFSG01000036.1 GCA_009924095.1 Sphingobacteriia bacterium | reverse complement strand
ATCTCACCGCTTGGAAAGTTCAATCCAAATTGGCCCTTTCATTTATTTCAATTCCTTCTACTGCTACAATAAAAGTAATTCCTCCTTTATTACGCAATGCAGTATTTCAACTTCAACCGGATGATCAAGGATTTGTTTTAGCGTATGTAGTAAATGAAGGGTATGTACAAGACATATTAAAATGGCATCAACAATATCCAGAAGTTAAGATGAAGATATTTTCAGATTTTCGAGAAGGAAAAGAAAATAATATTGAATTTTATTTGCCCCAGGAAACTGCATTTCTGGAGGCTTTGCGAACTTGTTCAGTATTAATTTCTACCGCTGGGTTTGAATCTGTATGTGAAGCTTTATATTTAAATAAACCCGTTTGGGTGGTTCCGGTTGAAGGACAATTTGAGCAATATTGTAATGCTTTTGAAGGAGAGCGATTAAATTTATTTAAATGGTTACGGAGTTGGAAAGAATTACCTTCCCCCAAAAATTTAGTCTATTCTAATTCTGGAAAAAAACTCCAAGAGTTTCTGAAATCAAATGATGAGGATATATTAAATTATGTTCAATAATATTACTTATTTTATCTATTAAAGAATATTTACTTCCATTTCTAATTTTACCCCAAATTTATTACGAATATCATTCTGGATAGAAAGTGCTAATGCATAGATTTCCTTTCCTGTGGCTTTTCCCGGATTCGTTAATACTAAGGCTTGTAGTTCATGTACACGCGCATTTCCATGCCACTTTCCTTTCCATCCTGCTTTTTCAATTAACCAGCCCGCTGCTAATTTATAATTGTTATTCGCGGTAGGATATACAGGTAAATCAGGCCATTGGTGAATTAATTCATTTTTTATTTCTTCGGATACTTCAGGATTTTTGAAAAAACTTCCTGCATTTCCAATTAATTGGGGATCTGGTAATTTACTCCTCCGAATTTCACAAACAATATCCCGAATATCCTTAGAGGTTGGATTTAAAATATTTTTATTCGTTAATGCGGATTGTATATTTCCATATCCTGTATTTACTGAATAGGAACTATCTGCTTGGGATAATAAAAAGGTAACCGAAAGAATTACCCATTTGTTTTTTTCTGAATTTTTAAAGATACTATCTCTATAACCGAATTTACAATCTTCAACAGATAAAGAATGAATAGTAAAATCCTTTCTATTTAATACTTGCACAGAAAGTAAGGTGTCTTTTAATTCCACGCCATAAGCTCCAATATTTTGGATGGGAGATGCCCCAACAGTTCCCGGGATTAAGGATAAATTTTCCAAACCTCCTAAGCCTTCTGAAATGGTGCGTTCAACCAGATCATCCCAATTCATTCCTGCATCTGCCGTTACTTTCCAAAGATTTGAAGAAGTTTCAAATTTTTCTTTTGAATAGCCTTGAGATTTTAGTTGAATAACTATTCCTGAATAATCGTGGGTAAATAATAAATTACTGCCTCCTCCCAAAATTAAAATTGGTTGGTCTCCCGCATATTGAATTGCAGAAATCAGTTCCGCCAAATTATTTACTTCCATAAATTGAGCAGCAATAACTGGAACCTGGAAGGTGGTTAAGGATTGCAGGGAATAATTATGATGAACTTTGAGAGTTTCCATTTCTGCTCAAAGCTATTTCACTTCGGGATGAGATACAACTTTTTTTAGGTTATTAAAAATTAATGTAAAATTAATATTGTATAATGGTTGGTAAAAGCCACACTCTTTTTTTGCTAATCTTGTTTATTATCCCTCAAATGAGGCTGATCCGAGAGGATTTTAGGCATATTTCTGATTAATATCTCAAATGAGGAAATAGGCATTTTTTCTGTGACTAGAGAAAAAACGGATTCGTCTGATAAAAAAACTTTAGAAACTATGAACTTTAAAATCGTTTCCATAGTTTTGAATGACAGTAACGAAAAAATACGATTAGTGGACAAATTAGATCCCCGGGAAAAAATATTATTTGGTAGTGAGAAGCTATTTCATCAGCATGGTGTGAAGGCACTGAGCATGGATGAAATCGCTCGTCATTTAGGGGTATCTAAAAAGACCATATATATATACTTTAAGGATAAACAGGATTTATTGACGGCTTGTGTTAGAAATCATTTTTTAGCGCGAGAAACGGCAATGAAGTCCCTTCATCAACAGAATCTACCGGCAATCGAAGAATATTTTTATTTAATGGAGGAAGTGAGTAATTCGATTCGAGAACATACCAGTTCCCTATTAATGATTCAAGAAATAAAGCGTTATTATCCTGAAGTGTGGGGTATTTTCCGGGAGTTTAAGCAGAAATGTATTTTAAATTCTGTTGAAAATAATTTACGAAATGGGATTAATGCAGGCGTTTATCGCCCAGAAATTGACGTGGCAATTATTGCCAGAATAAGAGGTGCGGAAATGGAGGCGATTAGTAATCCTGAAATTTTTCCGCATTATGAATTTCATTTACCTCATTTATTTGATCAATTATTAATGTATCATTTATATGGGATTTGTACTCCAAAAGGAGCTAAGAAATTAGTTAGTTTATTAAACAAAAAGCGCAAAATCGAAAACCCCTAAAATATGTCCTTTCATTCTTCCCCCTTGTTTCGCTTGGGCTTTGTAAGCTTAATGCTTTGGATCTTTGGGTATCCACCCGAAGTATCCGCACAAAATCAAAATGCAACTTCCAGTTTTTCCCTTCAACAGTGTTTGGATTATGCATTAAACAATAATGCCACTTTGCAAAACGCAAAATTAGATCAGGAAATTGCTAAAGAAAAAGTAAAAGAAATATTTGGTAGTGGGCTACCTCAAATTAGTTTCGCTGGAAATTTAAATTACTTTATCAAATTCCCTACTTCAGTTATTCCAGCATCTGCTTTTAATCCCAGTGCACCAGCCGGGCAATATTTAGCATTTCAATTTGGATTGCCCATGAATTCCACCGCCGGATTTAATGCCTCTCAACTATTATTTAATGGAGAATTTTTAGTTGGCATGCAAGCAAGTAAAGCCTATGCTGAATTAATGGGTAGAACATTAAAAAGAACTGAAACTGAAATATTATTACAAGTTACCAAAGCTTATTATTTAGCATTAACTAATGAAGAAAGAATCAAAACATTTAATTATAATATTGAACGTTTGGAAAAATTATTTTCGGATACTAAAGCCATGCATCAACAAGGGTTTGTGGAACAATTAGATTTAGACCGTTTAACCGTTTCTTTAAATACCTTGAAAATTGAAAAACAAAAAATGGAGGCTTATACCACCGTGGGATATCAATTATTGAAATTCCAAATGGGAATGCCTATTTCTCAAACTTTAATTTTAACGGATACTGATTTAGAAAAAAATCTAAAATTAGAAAGTGAATTGGATGCACCAGTGGGAAATCGAATTGAATTAAAATTAATGGATTCCCAACGTAGATTAAATGAATTAGAATTACGTAGAATTCGAGCTTCTTATTTACCTTCTTTAGTCGCTATTGCGGCTGCAGATTATCAGGCTTACAGGGCGGATTTTGGAGATATATTCTTTAAACCAGTTACCAATAGATGGTACCCTCAGGTTTTAGTGGGTTTACAACTAAACGTTCCGATATTTAAAGGTTTGTCAACGCATGCAAAAGCAACACAAGCGCAATTAAATCTTAAGAAAACAGAAAATGATAGAACCCAGGTAATTCGGGGTATAGAAGTAGAAGTAGCCAATGCAAGAACACAATATGCGAATAGCTTAAAGAATTTATCTTCCCAAAAAGAAAATTTAAAATTGGCCAAAGAAGTAGCAAGAGTTACCCAATTAAAATATGAACAAGGGGTGGGCTCTAATTTAGAAGTTGTTACTGCTGAAAGTGAATATCGAAGTGCGCAAACCCAATATGTAAATACGTTATTTGAAACTTTATCTGCTCAGGTAGATTTAAAAAAAGCAAATGGCAGTTTAATTCCTCAACCTTAATATTTAAAACCTCTTTTTGATTTTCCCTCTACCCTCTGATATGAAAACACTTTCCCCTTCCCAATTTCGTTTATTTCACCCGAATATATTTCGGTTGGTATTATTTACCTTTATTTCTCTTTTAATTGCCTGTGGCGGTGGAGAAGATAAACAACAAAAATTAAAAGATTTAAAAGCAAAAGCTGAAGCCCTTCAAGCAGAAATTAATCAATTAGAAACTGAAATTGGAAATTCTGGAGAAGCCGTTGCTGAACGCACCGTTAAAGTAAAAACACAAATCCTTTCTCCTACTGCTTTTCAACATTATGTTGAAGTACAAGGTAAAGTAGATTCTGAAGAAAATGTTTTAGTTAGTCCTAAAACATCTGGAATTATAACTCGAATTTTAGTAAAAAAAGGGGAGATGGTTAAAAAAGGACAACTCATCGCTCAAATTGAAGATGAGAGTTATAAAAAAGGAATTGATGAAGTAAAAACACAATTAGATTTAGCCACTACATTATATCAAAAACAAAAAGCATTATGGGATCAAAAAATTGGAACCGAAGTGCAATTTATTTCTGCTAAAGCAAATAAAGAAAGTTTAGAAAAAAGAATGGCAACCTTAGAGGATCAAAAAAGTTTTTGTCAGGTAACTGCTCCTATTTCTGGGGTTATTGATGATGTATATCCGAAAACAGGAGAAATGGCAATGGCAGGAATGCCTTTAATGCGGGTGGTTAATTTAAATAGTTCAAAAATTGTTGCCGATTTATCGGAAGCATATTATACCCGAATTGAAGCAGGAAATGAAGTAATTTGTTTTTTCCCGGATCAGCATAAAGAAGGTCGCACGACAGTAAGAGTTAAAAGCCAAACCATTGATGCAGTAAGTAGAACTTTTCATATTGAAACGGCAAGTCCTGCCGGAAATGATTTAGTAATTCGCCCGAATATGGTTGTGGAAGTTAAGGTAAAAGATTATCAAAAAGATAATGCATTAATATTACCCTTGAATTTAATTCAGAGAGATGATAAAGGTGAATTTGTGTATGTTGCTCAAACTGAAAAAGGAAAACCAATTGCACGAAAAAAATATGTTCAATTAGGGATGAGTTACAAAGGAGTAACTGAGGTATTGTCAGGAGTTGAAGAAAATACCGAATTTATTTCGGTTGGATATCAAGACCTGGTAGAAGGACAAGCACTTGAAATTATTCAATAATCGCTTTTTAATCGCAGTATAATGAAAGAGTTTTTTATTTCTTCCTGGGCGATTACAAATCGTACCAGTGTATATATTCTTACTGTCCTGGTGACCTTGTTTGGGATTAGTACTTATAATAGTCTTCCCAAAGAACAATATCCGGATATTGTAATTCCTACTATGTATGTGGCAACACTATATCCTGGAACTTCTCCAACGGATATGGAAAATTTGGTGACGCGTCCTATTGAAAAACAATTAAAATCAATTTCTGGTGTAAAGAAAATTACCAGTAATTCTATACAGGATTTTTCCTCTATCGTAGTTGAATTTAATACAGATGTTGATGTGGCTATTGCTAAGCAAAAGGTTAAAGATGCAGTTGATAAATCCAGACCAGATTTACCGAATGATTTACCCCGAGATCCCGATGTAATTGAAGTGGATTTTTCTGAATTTCCAATTATGTATGTAAATGTTTCTGGAGATGTAGAACCTCAGAAATTAAAAGATTATACAAAAATAATTCAGGATAAAATCGAAACCTTAAAAGAAATTACCCGTGCAGATATGGTAGGGGCTTTGGATAAAGAGGTTCAGGTTAATGTAGATATGTATAAACTACAAGCTGCCAATGTAACCTTTAATGATATTGAACGGGCGATTGCTTCTGAAAATTTAAATCTATCGGGTGGAACGATTCGGGTAGGGGATATGAAAAGATCAGTGCAGGTATTTGGCGAATATAAAGATGCCCGTCAAATAGGAAATATAATTGTTAAATCCTTAAATGGTTCTCCTATTTATTTACGAGAAATTGCAGAGGTGGTAGAAACTTTTGAGGAAAAAGAATCTTTTGCAAGATTAGATGGGGAATCGGTTATTACTTTAAATGTAATTAAACGATCCGGTGAAAATCTAGTAGAGGCCGCTGATAAAATTCGAACCATTGTAGAAGAAACTGTTAAAAATGATTTACCCTCAAATATTAAAGTAACCATTACTGGAGATATGTCCGTGGAAACACGTACCACTTTAAGTGATTTAATTAATTCAATTATTCTTGGATTTATTTTTGTTACGTTGGTATTAATGTTTTTCATGGGAACCACGAATGCATTATTTGTGGGATTATCAGTTCCCTTGGCATCCTTCCTTACGTTCCTGATATTACCAGCGATTGGATATTCCTTAAATATGATTGTATTATTTTCCTTTTTATTAGCTTTAGGAATAGTAGTAGATGATGCAATTGTAGTAATTGAAAATACCCATAGAATTTATCATAATTCGCATAAATCAATTTTAGAATCAGCAAGATTGGCAGCTGGCGAAGTATTTATTCCTGTATTAGCAGGAACTGCAACTACAGTTGCTCCCTTCATTCCGCTTGCTTTTTGGAGTGGATTAATTGGAGAATTTATGGTGTTTTTGCCGGTTACTTTAATGCTAACCCTTACAGCCTCCTTAATTGTTGCATTCTTAATTAATCCAGTTTTTGCGGTAGATTTTATGAAACGGGATCATGAAGTAGATAAAGCTAAATCTAAAAAAATGTTCCTGATTTCTTGTCTTATTTTATCAGGATTAGGAGTATTATTTTATTTTATGGGACATACTGGATTTATTCTGGGAAATTTAATGATGTTCTTTTTATTGGGAGTATTAATTAATCGGTATGTATTTACGGGAGCAATTAAATATTTCCAAGATAAAATGTTACCTGCTTTATTAAATGGATATTCTGGATTATTAAAATGGGCTACTGCCGGTAAACGTCCTTGGATGATTATGATTGGCATGGTCGTTTTGTTTTTCTGTTCAATTGTATTATTAGGCGTTCGATCCCCAAAAGTGGTATTCTTTCCGCAAGGAGATCCAAATTTCGCTTATGTTTATTTAGTACTACCTACGGGTACAGATCAAACCTTAACCGACTCCTTAACTCAAGTTGTAGAAAATCGGGTTAATAAAGTGGTAGGCGAAAATAATCCTGTTGTGGAATCTATTATTTCCAATGTAGCAATAGGTGCTGGAGATCCACAAAATCCGGATCGTAGTGCTATGTCGCACAAAGGTAAGGTTACTGTTGCATTTGTTGAATTTGAAAAAAGGCATGGTGAATCCACAGAACCCTATTTAAATAAAATAAGAGAAGCTGTAAAAGATATTCCAGGGGTTGAAATTACAGTAGATAAGGAACAGGGAGGACCTCCAGTTTCGAAACCGATTTTAATTGAAATAACAGGAGAAAATTTAAATGAATTAATTCCGCTTTCTGAACAAGTAGAAAGATATGTGGATTCTTTACAAATTCCTGGAATAGAAGATTTAAAATCTGATTTTGAAACTTCTAAACCTGAAATTGTAATTGATATTAATCGGGAACGTGCAAATCAAGAAGGAATTTCTACTGCACAAATTGGAATGGAAATTCGTACAGCTATTTTTGGTAGAGAGGTAAGTAATTTCCGTAAAAATGAAGATGAATTTCCAATTCAGGTGAGATATTCTGAACAATACCGGAAAAATATTGATGCATTAATGGATTTAAAAATTTCTTTTTTGGAAATGACCAGCGGCCAACGACGTCAAATTCCATTATCATCTTTAGCAACGGTTCGATATCAAAATTCTTATGGGGGAATTACGCGTAAAAATTTAAAACGAGTAATTACGATTAGTTCAAATGTAATTACTGGGTTTAATGAAAATGAAGTGGTAAATCAAATTAATGCAGGATTAAAATCTTATAAAGTCCCGGTTGGATTTGAAGTTAAAATGGGTGGTCAACAAGAAGAGCAAGCCGAAACAGCAGCCTTCTTAGGTAATGCCCTTTTATTAGCATTAGGATTAATTTTCTTAATTCTGGTAACCCAATTTAATTCCTTATCTAAACCATTAATTATTTTATCTGAAATTATTTTTAGTATTATCGGTGTGTTTTTAGGATTTGCAATTACCGGGATGGAGATATCCATTATTATGACAGGTGTGGGAATTGTAGCATTAGCGGGCATTGTGGTTAAAAATGGAATTTTATTGGTGGAATTTACCGATGTGTTACAAGCGCGTGGCATGTCTACCCGCAGAGCAATAGTAGAAGCTGGTAGAACTCGATTAAATCCAGTATTATTAACGGCTACGGCAACCATGTTAGGTTTAGTACCCTTAGGCATTGGAATGAATTTTAATTTCTTAACCTTATTTTCTGAATTAGATCCGCACTTCTTTTTAGGAGGACAAAATGCAGTTTTCTGGGGACCCCTGGCTTGGACTATTATTTTCGGATTAGGATTTGCCACGCTCGTAACTTTAGTAGTGGTGCCGGTAATGTATTTGTTAAATCATAAATTTAGAGTTTGGCGTAAGCGTAAATTGCGAATAGTGTAATTCTAATTTTTATTATACCTCAGGTTAATAGGGAAGAAGTATTTACTTCTTCCCTTTTTTTTTCTCATCAATTCCTGGCAAATTAAATCCTACTTGAAATAGTATTTTTCAATTTATTTCGTTTTGTGTTATATTTACTTTGTTAAACTTTTGTAGGTCATGAAAAAAGTTATTCAATTTTTTCTCTTCCTATTGTGTATTCCGGTTTGGGCACAACAAACTAATTTAGTTGTTTTCTCCGAAGCAGGAGAAAAGTTTCAATTAATTGTTAACGGAGCCGTTCAGAATCCAGAGCCCTTAACCCAGGTGGTGGTAACCGGATTGAAGCCAATGGCTTATCGGGTAAAAGTTAAGTTTGTTGATACCCAATTAGGGGAAGCCACGCGTACCTTACCTTTAGAAGGCGGATTGGAATATAGTTTTGTTGTTCGTAAGAAGAAAACCAACACTGCCGTTGGAGGATATTTTAAAGAAGTTGGAGAATCTTTAGATAAAAATTTAGGAACCGACTTGGCAAAGGAGGAAAATAATCCTACTGAGTCTTATGTAATCCGGTATTTATCTCAAACCCCCTTGTTTACTGGTGATTATTCGGGTACACATTTTACGCCCGCTAATTCAGGAAGTTCTAATACTTCAGGTACTTCTACTCCTTCCACTCCGGGTTCCGGTGCGCCCGGTGAAGGAATTAATATGAGCATTAATGCAAATGACGGAGGATTTAATATGAATATGTCTGTTGGCGGTTCAGGGACAGGATTTACCCAAACTACCACAACGACTACCACCAATACCAACAGTACTTATTCTGATCAAGGGGCAGTTTATACTCCTCCAGCATCTTCTTCTACTACTACTACTTCTACGCGTTGTTCAGCGCCCATGGCGAATGGTAGTTTTCAAGCTGCTAAAAACAGTATTTCCTCCAAGGGATTTGATGAAACAAGATTGCAAGTAGCTAAGCAAGTAGCCAGTTCTAATTGCTTATCCGTAGGACAAATAAAAGAAGTGATGGAAATTTTTGGTTTTGAAGAAACCAAATTAGGGTTTGCAAAATTTGCTTACGACCGATGCTCAGATCCTCAAAATTATTTTATGATTAATGATGTATTCGGTTTTTCTTCTTCTACGGATGATTTAAATGAATACATCCAAAGTAAGGGTCGATAAGATCTGATTTTAGGGATATAAAATGGGGATAACGGAATATTCTCGCAACTGATAACACCGTCCGGTGCGGGCTTCGGCGTATTCGACCAAGCCAACCCCCGGTGCAAAAGTAAGCGTCCAGTCGTTTTCAAGATACTTCATTTCATCTCCCATGCTTACCATACCTCCACTTTGCAGGCGGTATTGGAAAACCGTTGGCCATTGGGTGTTATAGCCTGGATAATTCGTCTTCCACCCAATTCCGTTTAAATATTGATAGAAATATCTACCCGGAATATTGGTGGTATACGTAACGCCATAAGTCCACCAAGTTTGAAAGGGATACATCAAGGCAGGCAAGACTTCTGTAACATTCGTTCCTGTATCCGCAGGTAATACCCAACGAAACAGAAATCCCATGCCTATGGAATCTGGGAAGGTAGTTTGTAGGATGGAATTATACCCATCCCCAAATCTATAAACGTTACGGCCTGCTGAAGAACTTGAAAGGTTTGTATTTAAATAGGGATAATAAACCTTCAATACTGGAGTAGTTCTAAAATCATACTCAGGGCCAATGGGTTGAAAACTACGTTGACTAAGCCCGTAATATAGCTCTTTGATTCTTTGGGTATCCATCTTTTGATAGTTCGAATCAACATATATCCACCAAGAACCTGTATCAAACGATACATAGGATTGAAGCTCATCGGGAAATCTCTGAACAATAGATTGAACCGGGGTCGCAAGGGGGGAATTTTTAAATCTGCAACCTGAATAATTCCATCCCCCCAAAAACACAATCAGTAAGACAATGGTGTTAAGCAGTGATTTCAATTTAATAAATTTGTTTATTATCATCAATTTTATCGAAAGAAGGGAGTAACAATGGGTCTAGCAGATTGTCTCTCATAACCAGGGATTATCGCCCCGGGACTTGCATATTTATAGGTAGGGTCACAAGCGATAAATATACGGCCGTTATATTTAACCGTAAATCCTCTGGCTTCCTTACCTGGAACCATCACTGCTGTTGCTACGTGTCCTGGAAAATCTAACCCAATTACAGGCCTACCCAATACTTCTCTTACTAAAGCTGCAAAAAATACCGAACGATCTTCGCAATCGGCATATGGATAAAATAATACTTCCTCTGGATACATGGCTTTTTCTTTCCCAAATTGATCCTGATCACTTTTATAGGGAATGGCTAATTGCGTAAATCGCAATAACCATTGTAAAGCTTCCGGTGGAGAAAGGTTTTGGGTTTTCTTTTTTAAGCCAGGAACCAAAGACTCTTTTAATTCAGGACTTAAGGATGCTGAGAAATAAACTTCAAGATCCGTTTGAGGTAATTGCCGAAGATAGGCGAGATAACGTAAATTAATTTTATAAGGGAAAGTATCTCTTTTTAAACTTAATAACTCCCGATATATAATTCTACTTTCCATAATACTATCCTTTGGAAAATCCGGATGTTCCGATGGATATAAATCTATTGATTTTTCATTTCGAATGAAAGGCAGCGTTTCGGTTTGAAGTGAACTTAAAGAAAGGCTATCCTGGTCGGGCATCCAAAGGTACCATCCATGTTTCCCATGATTACGGGGCATTCCGGGTAAGGTTATCCTAGGGATTTCATATAAGTTTTGTTTCACCGGAATGATCAATGCGACTTTTCCATTTTGTAAAGCCGTTCTTACCCCATAGCCTGAAGTTTGCATTAAGGCAGCACACACTACTCTGGAAGCATTGTCATGTAAGGGATATAAGGTCTTTCCAGTAGAATATAATAACTGATACCAACCCATATCCCCCAATTTATGTTGGGATCTCAGGGTTTCTAAGGGTTTTAAAATTTCCTCCAACATTTCCGGAGAGAATTGCGCTCGAAAGGCGGCCAATTCAGAAGGTTCGTTTAATAACGTTGGACTCGGGAGCCCTTCAATTGGAAAGGTAAGTTGTGTTTGCAGTCCTGACCAATGGGTTACAAACCCTGAGGAGAGGATCATTGGAGTTTTAGAAACCGGAACTGTGGTAGTAAGATTAGGGGACCTTACTGCTGAGGCACTATAAATATCTTTTGTGGGGGAACCTAACCCTTGTTGGGGTCTTGCGCCGGTTGTAGGAGTAGCACTTCCTAATTTTACCAATCCATTTCTAGCCTTTGCAAATGTTTGACGGGTCTCTTGTAATGCCACTTGATCAGATTCATTTAAGGGGTCTTCTGTAGTTTCTGCTTCCTTTGGAAGCGTAATATTTTCAATTGCATTTGGAGGGATTCTAGCTTCAGGTTCTGTGGGTATGGATATAGGCAAAACAGGCACCTGGCTGGGGCCTTCGGGTATAGTTACTGCTTCTGCTGGATTCGGATTCAGCCGAATGGCATGTTTGCGTTGGGTACGGGAGATTTTAAGATTCGTTGCAAGTGGACTTTCAATATTTTCTGCAGGCTCAGTAACTTCCTCCGTTACGGAAGATTGAACCTCTTCTGGTTCAATTTCAGTAGGATTGACTTCAGTAAGTAAAAACGTTGGCGGTTCATTAAGGTAAGTTTTATCTTCTGAAAGTTGTAGTGTTTTATGAGGAATGTAAGATACTTCTGATATAAAATAAGGTTCCTTAAAATAAGGGGAAGTTAGTTCAGATAAACGAATTGGAGGCACCCTTTTAGAGCGTGAGGAAGGTAATGGGCGAAGGGGAAGGGGGGAAGTTGAAAGAGAATTTGAACTTGGGTAAGTTTTCTCTGGGATAACATTTTCTACTTCGTTAGGAAGAGGGGAAAAAGTTGCAATTAAAAAGTCCCAATTCATTTGAGAAAGTGAATTTGGAGTGGATGGAATGGATAATACCTCCAAAGAAATTAAGGGAATTAAAAATGGATCCTCGTTTATTTTTTTTGTAGGGTTGGAAAGGGTAGAACTTGAGTTAGGGTCAAGGAGTAGGGGGATAGAATCTTGCTCGATAGGAGGGGTGGGTTCAGGCGCTATGGCAATGATTTCACGCTTAACTTCAATAATAGTGTCGGGTTGGGTTATTGGTATTTTTGCGAAGGGTTGTTGTTTAGGTCCTGGGTGTTCAGGAGCTTTTTGGATAGCAGGTTTGAGTTGATTCCAGTTGGTTTGTCCTGCATAATGAGCCGCCTCATGATCAATCAGCTCATGATTTCCTCTATCCCGAATTCGGGTAGGTTCCTCCTGTGCCAATAATGGAAGTGCATAAGGAAACAAAAGAAGAAGAATCCTAAGGATTTTGGGCATGTTTTCCGCGTGGGTAGAAACAGTAGGGAATATACAAAAAAAGGGAGCGCAATTGCACTCCCTTAACGATATTGATAAGAATAGGGTAATTAAACCGCAATCTTTTTTAGTTCTCTTGCCATGGTTGCTCCAATATGGGCAGGGCTTTCCACCACTGCAATACCACATTCCTGCATTACTTTCATTTTTTCAGCGGCGGTTCCCATTCCTCCGGCAATAATGGCGCCTGCATGACCCATTCTTCTACCGGGAGGCGCAGTTTGACCCGCAATAAAACCCACCACAGGTTTTTTAACATTATCCCGAATCCATTCGGCTGCAATCTCCTCGTTGGATCCTCCAATTTCTCCAATCATGATTATGCCCTCTGTATCGGGATCTTCGTTAAACAACTTAACTATATCAATATGGGTAGAACCAATAATAGGATCTCCTCCAATACCAACACATGTGGATTGCCCTAACCCTTGTTTAGTCACTTGGTCAACGGCCTCATAGGTTAAAGTTCCGGAACGACTGAGGATTCCAATTTTTCCGGGGCGATGAATAAAACCCGGCATAATCCCAATTTTAGCTTCCCCAGGAGTAATAACACCTGGGCAATTAGGACCAATCATTCTAATTCCTCTTTCGGTAATATATTGTTTTGCATACAGCATATCCCGAGTGGGAATACCTTCTGTGATGGTAATGATCAAAGCAATTCCAGCATCGGCTGCTTCCATGATTGCATCGGCTGCAAAGGCAGGCGGAACAAATATGATGGAAACATTGGCTTGGGTAGATTGAACGGCATCATAAACGGTGTTAAATACCGGACGATCTAAATGGGACGTTCCTCCTTTTCCCGGGGTAACTCCACCCACCACAGTGGTTCCATATTCTATCATTTGAGAAGCATGGAAAGTGCCTTCACTGCCGGTAAATCCTTGTACCAACACGCGGGAATGTTTATTGACTAAAATGCTCATGATTTTTACGAATGGATGCTTTGCGAAGATAACCGAAAAACCCCACGGGAAAAAATTAGTTCAGCATTTTTTTTCCCCTATCCATAATTTACGTTTCTCTGGAGACTAGCTTTGATAAACCAATTTCGAACCTACATTTGAACAGTAGGCTTCGTTATTTTAAAACAGGAACTAAATGCTACAGAGAAAGTGTAGTATTTTTGATCTCAAGATTTTTGAAGAAGCAGAGGCAAAACCTCACAAGGGTTGATAATAATGGAAGTCTTGGCTTAGGAGCTTGTTAAGAATTAATAACTTTAAATATGTTAACTGTATTTACTAATATTTATTTTTCCTTTTTGTTTACAGGAGGGATGATTGGATTTCTGAAGCGGGGAAGTATTATTTCTATTGTTATGAGTACGGTATTTGCCCTACTATTAGCCGGAGGGATATATGTATTCGATACCCAACCTGAATGGGCGCAGGTCGGTTGGTGGGTTTTAATGGGTACTTCCAGTTTTTTATCTTTATTCGGAGGTATTCGTTGGTTTAAAACCGGAAAGTTTATGCCATCCGGAATTATATTTTTATTCAGTTTGGCAGAGGTAGATTTATTATGGTTAAATCTATTTATTATGGGTTAGGTAAGGTTTCCCCCATTCCCTTTTATTAACTTTACAGGGGTGGAATTATTTGAGTTAGGTTTTTTAAGAATTCGGTTATTAGACCTGGTAGATATTGGGATCGTAACCTTATTGTTTTATGGCTTGTACCAACTCCTGCAAGGTTCGCTTGCTCTGCGAATATTATCGGCAGTAGTGGGGATATTTGTGATTTGGAAGCTGGTGGGTTTATTAGGTCTGACCGTATTAAAAACTATATTAGATCAGGTATTAGGGGTGGGCGCTATCGCACTGGTGATTTTGTTTGCTCCTGAAATACGGCGTTTTTTATTGATAATAGGAAAGAATACTATTTTGGATCGCTTACGTTTACAATTATCCAACGAGGGTAGTACGCAGACTAATTCAGAAGAGGTGATTCAATCGGTTTTAAAATTAGCAGAAACTAAAACAGGCGCAATATTGGTCTTTTCCGGATCCTCCGAAATGAAGTTACTGCAAGCCACCGGGGATATCTTAAATGCAGAATTAAGCGAAAGATTAATCTTGTCAGTGTTTAATAAAACCAGTCCCTTGCATGATGGAGCGATGATAATACATGGGAATCGAATTGTGGCTGCCCGTTGTGTATTGCCCGTTACCGATAATCCTCATTTACCAGCGGAATTAGGGATGCGCCACCGGGCATCCTTAGGGATATCCGAGAGTTCAGATGCTTTGGTGGTAATTGTATCTGAAGAAACTGGAGATATCTCTATCGCTCAGAATGGACAATTATATAGAAAAATACGGGTGAATGAATTACGCAACTTCCTGAAAGAACACAATTCCAGATTTCATCCTGGTTAACCGGAAATTCAAATAATTCCTGGATTAATAAACTTTGTTATTAATCAGGCAAACATTACATATCCCAATAAAATAATAACGCCGACAAACATGATTAAGGCGTATTTCTGCACCAGCCCTGATTGTAAATATCTAAACTGAGCAGCAGCATAAGCAACAATTGCTCCGCTACCATTCACAGCCCCATCAATCCATTTTTTATCGAAGGGCATAACAGCATAATTTCCAAACCAAACAAATGGACGAATGAAAGTGGCGTTGTAAAATTCATCTACAAAGAATTTATTTTCCATCACTCGGTACAATCCTCCAAAGAAGTTACGCACTTTAAGGTCACCTTGTAAATCAAATCTTGCATAGAGGTTACGAGCAAAGAGTACTCCCCCGATAGCTACTAAAAAGGATATTCCGATAAGTATATATTCAGTAATGAGGTCAGCATGTAAATGAGCGTTTGTAATCGTTGCTCCTTCATGACGGGAAAGCCAATGTTCGGAAATCCAGTTGAACTCTCCATGCCCAATAATGGCGGGTAAACCCAAGAAGCCTCCTAAAACCGCACAAATAGCCAGAATCCAAAGTGGAATCGTCATTAAAGGAGAAGACTCATGTGGATGACCTGATTCAGGGAAGCGTTTTTTTCCATTAAAGGTTAAATAGGTAACCCGGGTCATATAAAATGCAGTTAATACTGCCGTTAACATCCCAACGCCCCAAACTCCATAATAAAGGGCAGAGGAATGACCCGCTGCAAACAGTTTTCCTAATATTTCATCTTTAGAAAAGAATCCAGATAAGGGGAATATACCTGCGATTGCTAAGGTCGATATCCAAAAAGTTTTAGAGGTATGGGGCATATATTTACCCAAATGCCCCATGGTACGCACATCCTGAGGATCATCCACTACATGCATATGTTCCATCGCATGAATTACAGATCCTGAACCTAAGAATAAACAAGCCTTGAAGAAGGCATGGGTCATTACGTGAAATATAGCTGTACTGTAAGCACCTGCGCCTAATGCCATAAACATAAATCCTAACTGAGAAACCGTAGAATAAGCCAATACTTTTTTGATATCATTTTGAGCAATGGCAATCAAGGCCGCTAAAATTGCGGTAAGCCCACCAATAATGGCTACCACTAACATTACTCCGGGTACTTGTAGGAATACATCCGACATTCTGGCAATTAAATAAATTCCGGAGGTTACCATGGTTGCCGCATGGATAAGGGCAGATACAGGGGTTGGACCTGCCATCGCATCGGGTAGCCAAACGTATAAGGGAAGTTGTGCCGACTTACCCGTTGCTGCAATGAATACCAATAAGGCAACCCAGAAAGCTGCATCTCCACTTAAACTGATTTCAGAAAAAGTTAAAGTTCCATTCGTAGCGAAAATAATAAATATGGCTATTAATAAGGCAAAGTCTCCAATTCTGTTGGCAACAAAGGCTTTCTGCGCTGCCATAGCTTTGGCCATATCTTCAAACCAATATCCAATTAAAAAATAAGAACATGCTCCAACTCCTTCCCATCCTAAGAACAATACCAATAAATTATCCCCTAAAATCAAGTTATTCATGGAGAAGATGAATAAATTGAGATACAAGAAATAACGATAGAATCCTTTATCTCCATGCATATAGGCAATGGAATAAATATGAATTAAGGCTCCGATTCCGGTAACAATTAAGCCCATCAATAGGGAGGCTTCGTCTAATACATAACTGAAGTTAACTGAAAAACTTCCGGCAGCCATCCAGGAGAACAATTCGAATTTAACCGGATGCCCATGTTCATATTGTAGGAAGGTTTGAAGAACCAGGAGAAAGGGAAGCAAAACAGCTGCGGTTGCAATGCTGCCAATAAACTTCTCTTGTTTACGAAAGGAAGGAGATAACAATCCCCATATACCAATAATGGCGGCGCCAAAGATGGGCGATAGAATGATGAGAGGTAGTAAAGCTTGCATGGGCTAGTTCCGGAATTACCACTTAAAAATGTTGACATTATTGATATCTACTTCCTGACGATTCCGGAAGAGGGCAATAATGATAGCCAGTCCAACCACAGCTTCAGCAGCTGCGATGACCATCACAAAGAATACAAATAAGGAGCCTGTAGCATTATTATGTAAATGCGAAAAGGTAACCAAGGTTAGATTTACTGCATTTAGCATGAGTTCTATGCACATGAATACAATGATTGCATTACGACGCGTTAAAACGCCTATACAGCCTATGGTAAATAAGGCAGCACTCACTGCCAGGTACATAAACAAGTTGTCTTTTGTAACGTCCATGTTAGTTATGTTTTCTTGCGATTACCATGGCTCCCATCAGTGCTGCTAGCAACACTACCGAAACCATTTCAAATGGAAACAAATAGTCTCTCATCAATAGCTCTCCTAAAGGTTCAACTTTACCGAAGTCAAATTGACCGGCTAATTGATGGCCTTCATTCACAAAGCTTCTAAAGGCGATTACGAGTTCTGCAAAAAAGGCAAGGCCTAAGATGAAGGCGATTCCTTTTGCGGGGTGATATTTGGGTGCTGTTGGCGTTTCATTCCCCAGATTGAGCAACATTACCACAAACAGGAATAACACCATGATCGCTCCAGCATACACAATGATTTGGGTAATAGCAAGGAACTCGGCCTGAAGACTGAGATACAATCCGGCGATACAAAAGAAATTAAGTACGGCAAGTAAAACGCTGTACACAGCATTTTTGCTTGTGATTAATCCTATGGCTGAGGCAATCGAAACTACTGAGAGCACCCAGAATAAAATAGAGTTCAGCAATGGGTCTGAATTAAGGTGAAATCGAAACGCTAAATTGAAGGTTTATTTTGATTTTTTCAAACTTACGGCAAGATTGCTTACGATGGAAGGGGGGAAAAATAAAGTATTCAAAATATTTGGTAGAAATCAGATACCTGTTTACTTTTGCAATTCTAATTTGGGAGCATAGCTCAGCTGGTTCAGAGCATCTGCCTTACAAGCAGAGGGTCAGGGGTTCGAATCCCTTTGCTCCCACAAAAAAAGCCCTTACAATTGAGGGCTTTATTTTTTTAGCTTAGATGTAATTCGAACTTCTGAGATTACTTTTTCAAGAGTTCAAACAATTTTAGGTTAATATATAAGGTTTCTTTCCAAACTTTTTTGGATTTTAATACTTCTATTTTTTCTAATTCTTTTAGATATTTGGATGCAGTGATTCTGGATATAGATAAACGTTTTTCTAAGTATTCACTTTTACAATAAGGCTGCTCAAATAATAATTCAATTAATTCTTTGCTGTAAATTTTGGGGATTTTATTTTGAGCCAATTCTATAGTTTTATTAAATAATTGATTAATTTCATTTACTTGTGTAATCGTTTTATGTGCTGTTGATTCTATCCCCATTAAAATAAATAAAATCCAAGCTTCCCAATTATTTTTTGTTCGAACTTCTTGTAATAATTTATAATAATCTACTTTTTTTTCAATTATATAACCACTTAAAAATAATACAGGATTTTCCAGCAGATTTGATAATATTAAATATAAAATATTTATTATCCTTCCGGTACGACCATTTCCATCATAAAATGGATGAATACTTTTAAATTGATAATGTTGAACAGCCATTTTAATTAAGTACGGAACATCGTCTTTCTCGTTTATGTATTGCTCATAATTTCTGAATAACTTGGTCAAGGTATCAAAATTATCAGGAGGTGTATAAATCGCTTTTCCGGTGGATGCATTTCGGAGCGCAGTACCCGGTAATTTTCTTATTCCTGCATTATTTTCTTCGAGTATTTCTTGAATTTTAAGAATTGCATTGATGCTTAGAAAAGATTTCTTCCTGATAAAATTCATGGCTTCCCGGTATCGCAAAACTTCCTTAGTAGCGGTATCTATTTGAATGCCTTTTGTTGAAAGTGCCTGGTATAATTTATCTTGTGTTGTGATTACATTTTCAATTTCTGAACTTGCTCTGGCCTCTTTCAAAATTACAGCATTGAGTAAAATTTCTGGATTTGGTAAAATGTTAACTATTCCTTTTAGTTCAGCTAATGCAATTGAAGATTTTACGAGTTGTTTCAGAATTTTAACCGTTTCAATTTTATGCTGGTCTGGAGGCAAAAATGGCAAATCATTAAAAGCTTTTTCGCCTGCTAGAACTATATTTTTTTTAGGGTTTGTCATGTAAAGTGTTTTTACCGGATACTGATATCATGTAAAGATAATTAATAATATTATACCTGATAACTTTCTCCTGTATAAATGTTTTACATGAGAAAAAACCCGCTTTTTTAGGTTTTACCCTTTCTATTATGGAGTTTGACTGGATTTAATAGGTATACATTTTCTTTAAACGAGTTGGAATAATATTGGGGGACTTCCACAAAAAAAGCCCTTCTGCTGAAGGGCTTTGGTATTATATATCGTCACGGTTTACGTTCAAACATAAAATCATTTTGATTATAAAGTATTATTCTAAACTGGCCAATAGTTAATTATTTCTATGATAAGAATATTTGGCTTATGATAAAATGTTCGAAAATTGAGATTTTTACCCTATTCGGTAAAATGTTAATTCACAAATAAGGAATTAGTAGAAATAAACTTTATTTCAAATGCATAATACCCTAACAAGTTGTAGGATACTATATCGAAGGCAAAAAAATTACTGAGCAGGCTGTTGCTGATCCGTTGAGCCAGGTTGGCCCATCCCAGGAGCAGGTACATCTTGAAGGTTAAGTCCTTCAATTCCTTTTTCCAATTTCGAGGAACGAGTTGCCGCAGCATCTCCATCGTTGGCTGGAGGTAAAGCAAAATTGGCAACAAAGGTTAAAAACACAATTATGCCAAACAGATACCAAGTGATCTTTTCCACTACATCCGTGGTTCTGCGGGTACCCATCATTTGAGAGGCTACACTAGATGCCCCAAAAGTGGAGGTTAGTCCTCCTCCTTTGCTGTTCTGCACCACTACAACCAGAACCATTAACAAGGCAGCCAAAATGGCAATTAATATAATTAGGGTATACATGAGGTAATCAGGAAATCTTTTTTAAAAGGGACTCAAAATAACTACATTTTTCAGGATATAACAACATGAGTTTTTCATACATCCTTATGGCTTTAATTTTATTGCCTTGTTTTAGGTAAATGCCAGCCAACGTTTCGGAAACGATTTCAAAACTATCGGCGGCACTACTTCCTCAACTTTATGATCTGAAGGTTTGGGTCGAAAAGAGATATCTGGCTCATTTTCAATAAATCGGTCAATAATCGCTCCCATTTTTTCTTTGCTTATTTTTTTGGTGCGAATTTTTTCGCTAGAAATATTGGGTTGAGAAGTTTGAATAGATACTACTGATGGATCAGGTATTTTGGATACAGCATTCTCTGAATAAATTGATTTATTCTTTAGTTTTTTTTTCCAAGCTTCTGAAAATACAATCTCAACTGAAACTTTAGAGGGATCATAGGTAGAAGTTTCTTCTTCTTCCTCCGTATTAAAAGGAGTTACAGGAATTTCTACTGCTTCTGTAATGGAAAGCGATTCCGATAGATAAGGAGAAGATATGGATTCAGAGGTATGGAAAGTTTCAATCGTGGTTTCCGATAAATCTAGTTCAAAACTACCTTCTAATAAATCCGGTATTTCTGTTACTCGGCTTAACTTCCCAATATCAGCGATTTTTTCATTTTGATATTGGCCTGGTTTTTCTTCAATTGTGCTTGGATTATTCTTCCGATATTCTGCTAATTGTTGTTGAATTGCGATCGGTTTCCAACCATACATTTGAACTCTAAATTTGATTTTATAATCCAGTTTAGAATTAATTCCAGAGGGTATTTGTACAGCAGGATCTGGATTAGATTTAACAGGTTCTGCCAGGGGTTCTGGGATAAATGTAGAAATTTCCTCCTCAGTATTTTGGGTAAGGGTAGGGGAAGAAATGGTAATTATGGGGGATATTAAATCATCATCCGGGGTATTAATTACAATTGATTCTTCAATAGTTGGGGCTGTATTTTCTGGTAATGAAACCTCTGGTAATTCAAGCGATAATTCAGGAGACCCAATAATTTCGGGTTCTAGTTGATTTTCCGAACTAGGAGAAAAAAGTTGTACTTCGGGTTGATTCCATTGAGCCACCAGATTTTTTCTTCTAGGAGCGTACACCCAACCTTTTTCAACGTATGTATTTCCAACCGGTTGGATTTTTTCTTGTTGGGCTAATACAAGTTGTAATAATTGAAAATAAGGTTGATGACGGGCTTGTTGCTCAGTCCAATAAACTTCATCTTGGGTTAGTTGACCCGTCCGGCTTTTGAGATATAGATCCGGTAGGTTATATTTCATGTAAGTGCAAGTTAACCTGTTTTTTCGAATCTTTTTAGGACAAACGAAATGAAAATTCGGGTAATGAGGATATTACCAGTTAGCAAATGCACGGTTAAAAATATCCTGGGTTATTTTATCATTAATTTGGGTAATTAAATTTTGTTCTACCGTACCTAGGTTTTGGGTCCCTGGAAAATCGGCAAAATTGGTAAAAGTCTGTTCCCAATTTTGTTCTGGGTCAAGGGTATTTTCTAATTGAACGGTTACTTTAATGGTTAGGCGATTTTGAGCTGCCGTTTGATTTCCTTGCAGGGTAATTGGGGTAACAGCATATTCAGTAATTCTTCCAGAGATGGTAATATCCCCATTGTTTTTTACCAGACTTAAACTTGTTTGGGTAAGGAATTTATCCCGTAAAGCTTCCGAAAAGGTTTGTACCAGATTTGGGACTACCATGGAGGCAGTATTATCGAATTGTTGGATGGCAATGGTTTTAATTCTGGGGTCCACATTAGCACCGGTAAAGGAATAAATTCCACAGCCGGAAAAACAAATGGTTAGCATAAATAAATAAATGATTTTACGCATGATTAATTATAAATGATCTAATCCGTAGGTTTTAATTTTTCGGTATAAGGTACGTTCAGAAATTCCTAATTCCACTGCTGCTTTTTTTCTATTATTTCTAAATTTAGTAAGTGCTTTTTGAATTAAATCTTTTTCTTTTTTCTCGAGGGATAGAGATTCTTCTAATAAGGGTATTTCTTTACGTGTGAAATTTTCGTTTACCGGGGAATAAGGATTTTGATTTAATACATTTAAATTACTGTAAGTAGAAATAGGTTCATTTCCTCCCTGCATTTCTAATATATTCATTACTTTACTTTTTAATTCTGAAACATCACTTCTTAAATCAAACAATATTTTATATAATATCTCCCTTTCGGTATCAAAAGTATTTCCTCCAGCAGGAGTGGGTTGTAATATTTGAGGTAATAACGGTTCGATGGGCAATGTTTTTTGTAATATTTCTGAATCTATATTTTCAGTTGGAGATAAAACGGTTAATTGTTCAGTAATATTTCTTAATTCACGAACATTACCGGGCCAGCGATGATTTAATAATAAAGGTCTGGCATCTTCGGTTAATCGAATTGGATTTCTTCCATATTTATGTGCAAATTCGGCAGCAAAATATCTAAATAATAATAAGATATCTTTTCCTCTTTCTCTAAGTGGAGGAACATGGATGGTTACGGTATTTAATCTATAAAATAAATCTTGTCTAAATCTTCCATAAGAAACCGCTTCCAATAAATTTTTATTGGTAGCTGTAATGATTCTTACATCCGTTCTTTGAACCTTTGAGGAGCCCACGCGAAAATACTCACCACTTTCAAGTACTCTTAATAATCGTGCTTGCGTTGCGAGGGGCATTTCTGCGATTTCATCCATAAAGATGGTTCCCCCATTCACTTCTTCAAAATATCCTTTTCGGGCTTCATGAGCGGAAGTAAAGGATCCTTTTTCATGGCCGAATAATTCTGAATCCATGGTACCTTCAGGAATGGCGCCACAATTAATGGCAATAAAAGGTTGATGTTTTCTTTTTCCGTAATGAAATAATATTTTAGAAAATATATCTTTTCCGGTTCCATTTTCCCCATTTACCAATACGGTTACATCCGTAGGGGCAACCTGCAAAGCAGTGTCTATGGCTGTATTTAACAGGGGATGGTCGCCAATTATATTAAATCTTTGTTTTACAGATAATATATCACTCATGATATTATTTCACCCAACAAGGTAGCCGTAGAAGCCTGATTAATTAATACAGTAACATAATCTCCAGGTTTTAAGGGATAATTATCTTTTGGAAAAACCACCATTTTATTTTGACTATTTCTGCCGCACCAATCTTTTTCTGAGCGTTTGGAATTTCCTTCAATTAATATTTCGAAAGTTTTACCAATATCTTTAAGATTACTATTTAGCGCTAATTTTTGTTGTACTTCAATTACTTCAGATAGTCTGCGTTTTTTTTCTGATTCTGGAATATCATCGGGATATTTTCGTGCTGCCAAAGTTCCGGGTCTTTCAGAATAATAGAACATAAAAGCAGAATCATACGCAACCGTTTCCATCAGACTCAAAGTGTCTTGATGTTCGTCAATTGTTTCAGAACAAAATCCAGTAATTATATCCGTACTAATACTACAATTCGGCATTATTTCCCGAATTCTATTTATTTTATTTAAATACCATTCTCTTGTATATCCACGATTCATTAATTCCAAAATTCTGGAATTACCGGATTGTGCTGGTAAATGAATGAATTTACAGATATTAGGATATTTAGCCATCGTAAATAATACTTCATCGGTAATATCCTTGGGATGGGAAGTGGAAAACCGTATTCTTAATAAGGGATTAATTAACGCTACTTTTTCCAATAAATTCGCAAATGTGCAATTTTCGAAATTATAGGAATCTACATTTTGCCCTAATAAAGTAATTTCTTTATAACCTTGATTAAATAGGTCTTCGGCTTCCTGAACAATACTTTGATAATCACGACTTCTTTCTCTTCCCCGTGTAAAGGGTACTACACAAAAGGAGCACATATTATCACATCCCCGCATAATCGAGATAAATGCAGTAATTCCGTTGGTATTTAGGCGAATGGGAGCAATATCAGAATACGTTTCTTCTCTGGACAATAATACATTTACAGCTTTTTGTCCGGATTCCACTTCTTCCACTAATCGCGCAATATCTCTATAAGCATCTGGGCCAACTACCAAATCCACCAATTGCTCTTGGTCTAATAACTTAGTTTTAAGACGTTCGGCCATACAGCCCATAACCCCGACCATTAATCCGGGTTTGCTTTTTTTCGTAACCTTAAGTTGTTTTAAGCGATTCCAGATTTTAGTTTCTGCATTTTCCCGAATTGCACAGGTATTTAGAAGGACTAAATCAGCATTGTTTTCCGATGGGGTAAAGCCAAAGCCTATTTCAGCAAGTTGGGCTGCAATAATTTCTGTATCCGAAAAATTCATTTGGCACCCATAGGTTTCTATGTATGCTTTTTTGGTGGTTGCTTGGATTTGTTTGTCTGGTTGAACATACGCACTCCCTTGCAATTCCTCATTGAGTTGAGGACTGTTATTGAGATTTCCGGGGGTAAATACGTTAGGTAATAGGTGAGACATGGGTATATCAATTCACAAGGGGATACAAAGATAAAGAAAAGGTGACAAAATGGCAGTAAATAGTTTTGTTTTCTTGGATCGTTAACCAGGAAATTAAGGCTTTAGGGATAAATTTTTTTTTTGAGTTTTGATATGGTGGATTTCTGGAGATAACTATTAAGGTAAAATATTGATAAAGTTTTTGGGTCTCTTTTAGAAAGGAGTGCTTAAAGGAAATAGAATTATACCACCAATTTAAGCAGAATAGTTTATTTGTTTTATTAAATAACAATCTATTCCGGGTTTGAAATTTCCTTATAATTCAATAATGAAATTGTTAAGTGTGAGGAAAATATCTTTCACCCACCTCTGCCTCGATTTAATTATTGAAATTTTATAAATTTCCTCCAGGAGAAATGAAGGCTAAATAGGATTAATTGTTTTTTTAAAAGTCGAACTTTCCTTGCAATTTAATTATAAAATTGGTAAGTGTGAGGGTAATCCCTTTCACCCGCCCTACCTCGATTTAATTATTGAAATTTTATAAATTTCCTCCAGGAGAAAT
>RFSG01000035.1 GCA_009924095.1 Sphingobacteriia bacterium | reverse complement strand
GGTACCTATTTCTACACCGTAAGAATAGGGGATAGATCTTACTCTGGAAATATAACCCTCATTAAATAATACATTAATCAGTGCCATAAAAAAACGAATCTCAAAAGGATTCGTTTTTTTATATAAATATTTTAGTGAAATTTATCCCCTAAATGGGAATTAAAATAAATTCAGGAATTATCACCCTGATTGCCTCTATTGGGATTGCTATTATTTATTTTAGTTTTCCATTTGCAGAACCTTCAAATGATGCGATTGCTTATGCTGCGGCAGTTAAATGGGGGTATGATTTCTGGAATCCTCATCATTTATTACATCCGGTACCTGCACGAATAGTATTATATTTATTTTTATTATTTGACAGTAAGATAAGTCCAGCAACTGCATTAATTTCTTGGAATATTTTATCAGCAATAGCCATATTTAATTTTTTAATAAAGTATTTACAAAAAATCAGAAACTGGGATTATTTACCTTCCTTATTTGCGGGATTAATAACCTTATTTAGTTTTGGAGTCTGGCGCTTTGCAATTGAAGGAGAGGCATATTTAGCACCTTTAGCGATAAGTGTATGGGCTTGGTACTTAAATCAAAGCAATCAAAAAACACTAGGTTCAATTTTATGGGGTCTTGCGATATTATTTCATCAGGAATTTATTTTATTCCCAGCAATAATTTATGGAATGGAAATAATTCGATTCCCCAAAAATACCTTGAAGCATATTATTATTACAGGTATTGTGGTGGTTTCAGGATATAGTATAATTTATTTATTATATACTACCCATATTAATTTTGCTGAATTTCTGTTTCGCGATTTTGTACAGGGAAATGCATCTTTCTTTCCTAATTATAAAGCATTATTACTGATTCCTATAAGTTTAATTAGAACCTGGTTTCAAATACATGGGTTTCAATCCGATTGGAGTGCACATCATCCTGAGATAATTGTATCCGAAATTATTATGTTCTTAATTTGTTTAGTTTGGATATTTTATAAGAGAAAAACCATTCATTTTTATCCAATCTATAAAACTCTAAATGCATCTGATTATTTATTCCTTGGATTTTTTTTATTTTCCGCCTGGTTTGGTGGTAATGCAGAATTTATGGTTCCTTTAACGATATTAATTTGGACTTCAATATCTGCCCGAATTAATTTTTCTATTCATCAATTATTGCCGATTTGTATATTTGTTTTTTTCTGGAATTTAGGGATGGGAATAATTCCTAAATCTTTATATCATTGGAATCCCGAATCTCAAATCGTTCAACAATATCAAACTTTTCCGAATAATACTTGGTGGGTAGTTCAAGATCATAATACAATATCGAATGGAATATTACTTTCTACTGGTATTTATCCTGAGCGAATAATGCCAAGTCCTTCGTATTATCAACAGAAGTTTGGAAGCACAGATATTTTGTACCAAAAGATAGATTCTCTATTAAAATCAGGGAATAAAATATTTACAGATTGCCCAGGAAGACCTAGTACTATGAGTCGTTCTGCATGGATGATAGATGATTCTCATGATTTTTGGCAGCAGTTTTTTATTCAACAGAAGTACATAATTCACTGTTATTCAAAAGATTTCCCGATATCAGAAATTAATCTCAGAAATCCTTAAGCGATAATTCTGCTCTGAACTCCTGTTTTTTTTATCTTTACCCACAATCTTGTTGAAGAAGTATGAAGAAAATAATTGCTACCGTTTTGGTTTTTTTACATGTAGGTGTGTACTGTGCCCCAAAAGATGAGGGGATGTGGTTGCCTATGTTGATTAGTCGCTTGAATTATGCAGAGATGCAGAAAAAAGGATTTCGATTAACTGCTGACGAAATATATTCCGTTAATCAAGGAAGTATGAAGGATGCGATTGTATCGCTTGGGGGTTTTTGTACTGGTGAACTTATTTCTGACCAAGGATTAATGTTAACCAATCATCATTGTGCCTTTAGCTCTATCCAATTTCATTCCTCGGTAGAAAAAGATTATTTAACCAATGGATTTTGGGCATATCAAAAATCTGAAGAATTACCTTGTCCGGAAATATATGCTTCGATATTAGTAAAAATGGAAGATGTTACCGAGCGTATGAATAAATCCACAGAAAAGGAAAAAGAAATGAAGGCAATTGTGGAGGAAGCAACAAAGGATACCCATTATGAAGGATATGTAAGAGATATGTTTTACGGAAATCAATATTTTTTATTTGTGTATGAAAAATTTACAGATGTAAGATTAGTCGGTGCACCTCCTTCTGCCATTGGTAAATTCGGTGGGGATACCGATAATTGGATGTGGCCTCGTCATACCGGCGATTTTTCTTTATTCCGTGTTTATTCCGGAAAAGATGGTAAGCCTGCAGCTTATTCTAAAGATAATGTTCCCTATGTTCCTAAATATTCTTTTCCGGTTTCTATTAAAGGGGTAAAAGAAAATGATTTTGCAATGGTATTTGGATATCCCGGAAATACAGATAGATATTTAGTAAGTGATGCCTTGGATTTTAATGTTAATGCTTACAATCCTGCCTTAATTAAAACCTTAGGTCGTCGTCTTGAAATTATGAAAAAAGATATGGATGCCAGCGATGACGTTAGAATTGGAATGGCTGATACTTATGCTTCTTTGGCTAATTCTCATAAATATTTTATTGGACAAACCGAAGGATTAAAAAGAATGGATGTAATTCCGGTTATGAAAAAAGAAAATATAGAATTCCAAAAATGGGCGGATTCAGATCCTACTCGTAAAGAAAAATATGGAAATTTACTTCCATCTCTTTCAACTGCTTATACGAATTATAAATCGGGTAGTCAGGTAGCTATTTATACTTCGGTTGGGTTATTTGGACCCGGAATTATTAAATACGCTAATCAATATGTTCGTTTAATCAATTTATTAAAAACTCAACCTGAAAAAGGAAAAGAATTAATAGAAAAATTAAAAGCAGGAGTGGACGCACAATTTAAAGAATACAAGGCTCCAACCGATGAGAAATTATTGGCAGGATTGTTTTATCAGTTTTATGAGGATATTCCTAAAACCAGTCAGTATGCGGTTTTTAAGGATATAATTAAAAAATATAAAGGAAAAACTACTGAGGAAACTTTTCAAAAATTTGCAGCCGATATGTTTAAACGTTCTGCTTTAACTACTGCCGATAAAGCAACTAAATTATTACAAAATGCAACGGTTAAATCTTTACAAAAAGACCCCATGATTGCATTTGCGGAAAAATTAGTAACCGAATATAGAGCTTCTTATCAGCCAGCAGCTATGGCATTTAATCAAAAAACAGATGAATTATATAAAGTATATTTTCAAGGATTAATGGAAATGAATCCTGGTAAAACATATTATCCAGATGCTAATTCTACCTTAAGAATGACGTATGGCACGGTTCAACCTTATCGTCCAAGAGATGGTGTGTTTTATAATTATGTTACTACCTCCCAAGGTATTTTAGAAAAAATGGATAATACCAATGAGGAATTTATGGTTCCGGATAAATTAGCACAATTACTCAGAAATAAAGATTTTGGGGATTATGCTCAAAATGGAGAATTAGTGGTAGGCTTCCTAACCGATAATGATATTACTGGAGGAAATTCAGGAAGTCCAGTGATTAATGGAAATGGGGAAATTATTGGCTGTGCATTTGATGGAAATTGGGAAGCGATGACAGGAGATTTGGTATATGATGGGCAGTTAAAACGTACTATTTGTGTTGATATTCGGTACGTATTATTTGTGATTGATAAATATGCAGGTGCAAAAAATCTGATTGAAGAAATGAAAATCAGAAAATAATTAGTAAACAAGAATATTAGTGTAATAATTAAGAAGCCCCTGTATGGGGCTTTTTTTATGTGTTAGATTTTATTTCTGCACAATATTTCAAAAAATCATTTCGGGTAATTTCTCTTGCTCCTAAGCTGGCTAAATGATCGGTATAAATTTGGCAATCTATTATTTTTATCTGTTGATGCGCTAACCATTGTACAGCAAAGGTAAAGGCTGCTTTGGAAGCATTACTTACCTTTGCAAACATAGATTCCCCACAAAATATAGGCGGTAAATAAATTCCATATAATCCCCCACATAATTCTTCTCCTTGCCAGGCTTCAAACGAATACGCATACCCCAATTGATGTAAAACATAATACGCATTTATCATTTCTGAGGTAATCCAAGTACCCTCCTGGCCAGGTCTTTTAGTGTGGGCACAATTTTCTATAACTTCTAAAAATGCAGTATTTAAGGTGTAGTTAAATAATTCTTTTTTAAGAATAGATTTAAGGCTATTCGATATTTTTAATTCTTCCGGGAATAATACCATTCTAGGGTCAGGGCTCCACCATTGAATCGGTTCTCCTTCATTAAACCAAGGAAATAAGCCTTGACGATAAGCAGTTAATAACCATTCAGGCGACAGGCCTCCTCCAACCGCAACACATCCATTTTTTGAATATTTGGAAGACGGAGGAAATTGAACTGGATTGGCAGGTAAGCGATAAATAGGCATACCTAAATTAATTTCTGCCTTGAATAAAATTTCGAAATTTTAATAATACATTATTAAAATCCTCCGGTAATTCAGAATTAAATTCAATCCAATTCTGGGTGCCGGGATGAATAAAGCCTAAAGTTTTAGCATGTAAACTTTGACGTGGACAAATTTCTAAAGCATTTTTTATCATTTTTGAATAAGAGCCCGAATTATTCCCTGATAATATTTGATCTCCCCCATAAAAATAATCTCCGAACAATGTATGTCCAATATGTTTTAAATGCACCCGTATTTGGTGGGTTCTTCCTGTTTCTAATTTACATTTAATATAAGTTGCGAATCCAAATCTTTCGATTACTTCATAATGGGTAATAGCAGGTTTACCAATTAATCCATCGGGATATACCATAAATATTTTTCGGTCCTTAGTACTTCTTCCTATGTGGCCAATAATAGTTCCGGTATCCTGGGGAATATCTCCCCAAACAATGGCATGATAGGTTCTGGCGCAGGAGTGATCATAAAATTGTTGGGCTAAAAAACTCAGGGCAAATTCAGTTTTAGCAATTACCAAAAGTCCGCTGGTATCTTTATCTATTCTGTGCACTAATCCTGGTCTTTGAATTAAACCAGGTCCAGGGGGTAGGTCTTTAAAATGCCATAATAATGCATGAATTAAAGTTCCGGTATGATTTCCGACACCCGGATGTACTACCATTCCAGGAGATTTATTTACTAAAATAATTTGTTCATCTTCATATATTATATTTAAAGGGATATTTTCGGCAGTTACCTCAGGTGGGGGAGGATAAGGCAATAACACCGATACCTGATCGCCGGGTTTAACTTTATAACTTGCTTTACGCGGAATTCCATTTACTCTGACGCCATCTGATAGTGTTGCGTTTTTTATTCGGGAACGAGAGGTGTTTTTTAAAAAGGTAGATAAAAAAACATCTAATCGTAATAACATTTGCCCGGGGGCTGAGGTTAATTGAAAATGTTCATATAAATCTTCCTCTTCCGGATCATCTTTTATTTCTGGTCCAAAAAAAGCTTCCTCTGTATCATCAGGAAGTAAATTCATTCCTTTGATTTATTCTTGTTTAATCGGATAAATAAAATAATTCCCAACAACATTAAAATAGAGGAAATAAATTCAGCCTGGGTAATGGTAAATGAAGCCAAATGAATAGTTGTATTTACCCGTATTTTTTCAATTAAAAATCTTTCCATTCCATTTACGAAAAGATAAATAGCAAATAATTGTCCGGGTATTTTAATATAATTTCGAATCGCCCATAAAAAACCTGCCAGGGTAATTCCCATAATTACTTCATATAAGGGAGTAGGAAAAACCGGTTGGGGCAATTCGAAGCAAAATTTTCCTATACAATCAGCTATGGGAACTCCTTCCCGGATTACATTATGAGGATAGGTAAAAGCCCAGGCCCAATCGGGTGCCCAGCTTAACCAACTGGGTTTAGGGGCTAAATTTACAATACCCCAATCTCCATCTCCGGATAATTGGCATCCCAATCTACCTACGCCATACGCTAACATTAATGCAGGAGCAGCCGCATCAATATAGGGTAATAGGGGTATTTTTTCTTTTCTTAAATAATAAATAACGACAGCTGATCCTAAAATTAATCCCCCATAAAAAGTTAATCCATCAAACGATATTAAAGCTCTGATGGGGTCTTGCATGAAATCATCTAAATTTTCAAGATTATGAAATAATTTCGCTCCAATTAATCCTCCAATTCCAGCAAGGGTAGTAACAGTACCTAAAGAATATTCAGCACCGGATTGAGTTGATTTAATTTCAGCTTTATGGTTTTTCTTTTGTTGATATTCTCTATATTTTAATATTCCTCCTATTGCTGCTGCGATGGCAGCGATAATGGGATCCCCCTGTAAGGATAAAATTGCAGCTTGAGGGGAATCACAAAATAAATTATTTTGGGTAATTACCAGTCCTAATTTATATCCCATAATTCCCCAGATTAAAATACTATATCCAATTTCGGAGGTAGGGATGGGGCCACCAACAGAAACCTGAATTGTTTTTTGGGGAAATAAACCAGATTTAGATTTTCGAATTAATTCATGACGTAAAGTTGCCCAAGCTGAAATAAATGCAAGGGCTACAAAAAAACCGAAAGTTTGAATGGGTAAACAAAAACTTGTTCCCAACAAATCATTTAATAAATCAGCAAAAGTAGGATACATATTTTTTGAGGAATGGATTAGAATTACTAAATCGAGGGGAAAATAATATAGTAAATAAAGTTAGCTTTTAAAATTTTCGAATTGCAACGGCACTTCTGTTCCTCCATTTCGAAGAAATTGCATTACCAATTGTAGATCGTCTATTTTTTTTCCTGTTACCCGTACTTTTTCATCCATAATAGAAGCTTGTACTTTCCAACCTTGGTCTTTAATTATTTTTACAATTTTTTTCGCTTCATCTTTATCTAATCCGTTACGAATGCTTAATAATTTTCGTAATCTTTTTCCTGCTCCTTCTGGAGGGGTTTCACGGTCTAAAAACCGCGGATCAATTTGTTGTTTTAATAATTTACTGATAAACAAATCTTCTATTTGCTGAATTCGCATTTCACTTTCGGTTAAAATTCGGATTTGCATTTCTTTTTTCAACAATTCAATTTCCGTTTCGCTATTTTGAAAATCGAATCGGTTTAAGATTTCTTTTTTCAAATTATTTACCGCGTTATCTAAGGATTGTAAATCCACTTCGCTAATAATATCAAATGATGCCATATCGAATTAACTATAGATTCTTTTTAAATCATACCGTTCTCTGGAAGATACGGTCAGTGGGACTTTTTCGATGGTAACAGAACTTGTATCTAGCCCAAATCCGCGGGCTTCTGAAAGACTGAATTTTTTGATGAAGAAATATCCTTTTAAAATTAATCTATACCAGAGTTTAAAAGAATATTCACTTGAAAAATATTTTTCTAAAACTACAAATCTAAAATCTCCGGAAATACTGGTAGATTTTAAAGATTCATATCTACTTCGAATATCTACTTCTCCATTTTTAACTAAATCCTCTACTACCGTTCTAAATAAAACATTAATATGTTGCGGTACCCTAAATCCTAAATAAAAATCAATTCTAATTAAATCATTTTCTGCTAAATGGGTTACCCGATAATTCATGGTGTAGGGTTGTTCTGTAACTTCCACATGAATAAACCAATAAACATCGGCACGTTTGGGTTGTTTTTGAAAGATGGAATAAATGATCTTACTATCAATTTCCCATATTTTCCGAGAGCTGGTTAAATAAATTAAATGCGTAGCATATTTAGATACAGAAGGGTCTTCACTTAATTGTTTAAAATTATCTAAATAGGGTAAAATAGGGACATATTCATTTAATTGATTCTTAATATTTCGGGATTGTTGCCAGATTAACATTACAATGCCAATTACTCCAGCGATAATTATAGATACATATCCCCCATGATGGAATTTTAAAAGATTGGCAAATAAAAAGGATCCTTCTATGGTAAAATAAATAGATAATAATATTACCACAATCCAAACAGGCCATCGTTTAAATACCAACCATTTGGCTAATAATATAGTGGTCATTAACATAGTGAGGGTAATAGCTAAACCATAGGCTGCTTCCATTCGGGTAGAATCCCCAAAATACAATACCACAAATACACATCCTGCCCATAATAACCAATTTAAAGAAGGATTATACATTTGTCCCCTAAATTCAGTAGGAAAATACACCATCATTTTAGGCCATAAATCTAATTTCATGGCTTCATTAATTAAAGTAAAAGATCCAGTAATTAAAGCTTGACTGGCAATAATAGCAGCGGAAGTAGCGATAATAATTCCGATAATTAAAAACCAATCGGGCATAATTGCAAAAAATGGATTTTGTCCGGTAAGTGTTTTTCCTTCATGGGCTAATAACCAAGCACCTTGACCTAAATAATTTAATACTAAAGTAATTTTAACAAATATCCAGGATACTCTAATATTTTCTTTACCACAATGCCCTAAATCGGAGTAAAGGGCTTCCGCTCCGGTAGTACATAAAAATACTGCCCCTAATAACCAAAATCCCCCTGGATAATTAATTAATAAATTAATCGCATAATAAGGATTTAATGCCGCTAATACTGACCAATCCTGGAAAAGTTGGATAGATCCCAATACTGCCAACATACCGAACCAAATCAACATCATTGGGCCGAAAGTTCTTCCGATGGTTTTTGTTCCAAATTGTTGAACAACGAATAATAAAGTAATAATTCCGAGTACAATGGGAATGGTTCGGATTTCTTCATTAAATATTCTTAACCCTTCTATCGCAGAGGCTACAGAAATTGGGGGAGTAATAATTCCATCGGCTAATAAGGTAGCACCTCCTATAATCGCAGGAATTATGGCGGGTATCCACAGGATACGTTGTTTTCTTTTTACCAGCGCATACAGCGAAAATATTCCCCCTTCTCCATTATTATCTGCACGAAGCGATAGACCAATATATTTTAAAGTAGTTTGAAGGGTAAGGGTCCAGAAAATACAGGAAATTCCACCTAAGATTAATTCTCTCGTAATAGGGGCATCTCCAACAATTGCTTTAAAAACATACAAAGGAGAAGTTCCAATATCCCCATAAATAATCCCTAGCGTTACAATAAGCCCTGATATACTCAGGCGATGATGCGATGAAATAGAAGTACCCAAAATGGATCTTAAAAGCTAAAAAGTTGGTTTAAGCTCAAAATTAGATAAATCACTAAGATATTAGATAATAGTTTGGCATATTATTGAATAATTTATAGAACAGTCGGAGAGAAACCTGTAATTTTCCAATTCAATATTTTAGGGATTAGTCGGCATGAAGTTGAAAGGAAAAGTGGTATTGATTACCGGAGGGTCAGGTGGCATAGGTAAAGCTTTGGCACTTGCCTTTGCTAATCAGGGTGCGGATATCAGCATATGCGGAAGAGACCCAGAAGCATTGGAAAAAACTGCTGCCGAAATTCGTTTAAAAGGAGTTAAAGTTTTGAGTGTATCTGCAGATGTAGGGGTAAAGGAAGATTGTGAACGATTTATTCAGGAATCCTTAAAAACTTTTGGTAGGATAGATGTATTAATCAATAATGCAGGGATGTCGATGCGGGCTTTATTTAAGGATGCCAACTTGGATGTGATTGAACGATTAATGCAGGTAAATTTTTGGGGGATGGTATATTGCACCCATTATGCATTAGAATCACTCCTTAAAAGCAAAGGAACAATTATTGGAATTTCTTCCATTGCAGGACATCGAGGGTTGCCGGCACGTACAGGATATTCAGCCTCTAAATTTGCGATGAATGGTTTTTTGGAAGCCTTACGCACCGAATTACTATATACTGGAGTAAGCGTGTTGACGGTATCTCCAGGCTTTACGCAATCTAATATTCGAAATACTGCTTTATCTGGAGATGGGAAACCCCAGAAAGAATCTCCCTTAGCAGAAAATAAAATTATGACGGCCGAGGAAGTTGCTGAAGCTATCGTTAAGGCAACGTTGAACAAAAAAAGATCTTTGGTATTAACCCGTCAGGGAAAACTCACTGTAACCTTAAATAAGATACTTCCAGGGTGGATGGATAAAATGGTTTACAAGCATTTTGCCGCTGAACCAGACAGTCCATTGCCGAAAAGATAAACCTAAATCAGGTTGCTTAATCAGGAACAATTATCTTTGAACTTTATTTTAGGAAATTTCGATACACATGAAATATATAATTCTCTGCTGGGTAACCTTAGGAATGTTGCTTACGGTGCAGGCCCAAATAACGGTAAAGGGCCAAAAGAAAGTTGCTGACAATTATCCTCAATTGGTGGATTACAGTTCATACCTTACTCCTGTAAGGGATGCAGGGCCATTGAATACAAGGTCAGCTTATGCATTTTTATATGCGATTGAATATCAGATTTTCATCAATACTGGAAAAAAAATACCCCTAAGTGCATTACATCTTTACTATCAGTGCGGAAATCAGGAGGATACGGTTTATTATAATCAAGGGATAAAACCTCAGGATGCAATTCGGGTGTTAACCACAGAAGGGGTGGTGTCAGAATATACCTGGCCGTATGATAAGCGCTCTGGAATACCGAAATTATTGAATAATGTGAGTTTAGGCGATAAATATCGGGTAAAAGAAATATCCCTTATTTTTCAGGATTGGGAGGATAAAAAGTTTTCCCGAATGAAAAGAAATTTATCGGAGTTTGGACCTATCGTCGTAGAAATGCAGTGGCCTTCTTCCTGGAATGAAGTGGATGGACATACCATATTACCCGACACTTTGAGGGTTGCCCCGGGGGAAATGGGAATAAAATATATTTGTGTAACTGGATTCAACGAGAAAGAAAAATATTTCTTTTTTAAATCTGCGAATGGAGTGTTTTGGGGGGATAAGGGCTATGGGCGCATTGCCTATGAGGATATGGAAGCCTTTTTATTGAGAGCGTGGCAAATTCGTTATAAATGATCTATTTAAAAATGTGGGAAATTCAAAAGAAAGTTTTATTTTTGCCTTCCCAATTTGTATTCTAGGTAATTCACATGTCTGTCAAATTAAGATTAAGAAGACAAGGTCGTAAGGGTCATCCTTATTTTCATATCGTTGCTGCTGATGCCAGATCTCCAAGAGATGGCAAATTTATTGAAACCGTAGGTTCCTACGATGCAACCCGCATTCCAGCTGAAATACGCATTGATCACGAAGTGGCTTTAAAATGGTTACGTCAGGGCGCTCAACCCACTGATACCGTATCTGCTATATTAAAATACACAGGAATAAATTTTAAACATCATTTACTCAAAAAAGGAGTAAGCCCTGAAGAAGTTCAATTGGCTTATGAAAAATGGGCAAAAGAAAGTCAGGATCGTATTGAGGCTAAGAAAAAAGGATTAACGGATAATAAAGCCGCTGCTTTACAGGCACAAAGAGAACAGGAGGCCAGACAGCGTAAAGAAAAAGCTGAAAAAATCATAATTAAAAACACACCTCCTCCAGTTGAAGTACCCGTTGCTGAAGCTGAAACTCCAGCAGAAGTAGTTGAAGAAACTCCTACTGCTGCTACCGAAAATTCTGCTGAATAATTACATCAGTGCCAGGATTTGAACGATTATTATTGGGATACATCTCAAGATCGCAAGGAATCCAGGGAGAAATTAGAGTAGTATTAGATTATCCTGAATTATTATCCTTCGGGAAAGGTAAAACCGTGTATCTGGAAAAAGAAGGTACACGGTTTTCTTATGATTTAATAGGCATTCGTTGGATCACTCCTTCTGAAGCCTCTTTAAAGTTTAAACAAATCAAAGATCGGGATCAGGCTGACAGCTTGATTGGATCAACCCTATTATTTCCCCTTACCTTAATTCCCAATCCCCCAAAAGGAGAATGGTATCCGTTTGAATTGCCGGGAATGGCTGTATTAGACGAGCGTCTTGGAGATTTGGGTTTAGTTGAGGAAGTATATAGAATGCCGGCTCAAGACCTACTAGCGCTAAAATACCAAGGTCAGGAAGTGTTGGTGCCTATTACCCCGGAATTTGTTAAACAGCTGGATCGAGAAAAATCAATCTTAACCACCTGTTTACCGGAAGGATTATTAGAAGTGTATTTAGCTTCCGAGTCTGAGGAGGCTGAAGAAAAGGAGAATGCTTCCCCAAGGGTCAAAAAAAAGCGGAAGACGAATCTTCCGCTTTCTGATACTAGTAAATAAAGTTATTATTTCAGGGGTTTAACTGAAAATCTGACATCTGTTGTAGGCTTGTCACCAGGTTGAGTAGGTACTGCAGCGATTTTATCCACTATCTCAAGTCCTTCTAATATCTCTCCGAAAACGGTATATTGATTGTCCAGAAATGGCGTGCCACCGATGGTTTTGTAAATGGTGCGTTCTGCTTCTGTGTATTCGTAAGGCTTTTGTTTTTGATATACTTCCGCTACCATTTTTCCGAATCTATCATTTACTTTTTGAAGAGAATCGGGGTATTCTTTTTGAAGTTTAGCAAAGTCAGCGGTTTTTAACCAATTGTTTTCAGGAAGCTCCATAAAGGTTCCTTGTAGTTTAGAAGCCAATGTTCTTTGTTCATCCGAACGAATTTGATCTTCTACCTGATCTAGTTCTCCATCGTTGTATTTTTTTCCTTGCACAAGATAAAATTGAGAGCCAGAGGAAGCACGTAAGGGGTTTGCCTGATCGCCTTGGCGCGCAGCAGATAGAGCACCTTTTTTATGGATGAATTTTCTATTGATTTCAGCTGGAATGGTATAGTTGGGGCCACCAGAACCTAATTCTCCTTTAAAGGTGGAATCTTTTGAATTGGGATCTCCTCCTTGAATCATAAAGTCTTTGATGACTCTATGAAATGTGCAACCATTATAATAACCAGATTCTGCTAATTTCATAAAGTTGTCTCTATGTTGAGGGGTTTCATCATACAAGAGAACTTTAATTTTGCCATAAGGGGTAGTGATTTCACAGGTCTTTCCTTTTGGAAGGGAAGCGGTTTGAGCGACTAAGCTTATTCCGGTGAATAGGAGTAGTCCAAAGAAACAAATAGTTTTCATAAATGAATAATAAGAGTCGAAATGGGAGTAAAGGAGTAACGAAAGGTTGGGTGCAAAGTTATTCGATAATTGTGATTTTCATTTTGATATTTTCTGCAGGTCGGTCATTGACGCCTACTTTTCGATTTCCAATTTTGTCAATGACGTCAAGCCCTTTAATAACTTCTCCAAACACGGTATAAGCGCCCTCTAAGAAAGGTGCGCCGCCTATGGTGGTGTAGAGTTTAAGTTGGGTGGAGTCAAATTGATAAGGGGCAGGAAGGGGTACTTCGGCTTCAAATTTTTTCTGCATTTGGTCACCTACAAGTTTTAGGGAATCCGGATTTTGGTCACGTAGCCGAGGAAAATCTAAGTCTTTATACCAACTATTTTCGGGTTTGTTTAAGAAAGCTCTTTGCAGATTTTGCAGGACTTGTAAGTGTTTTTGTTCTTCAATGGTATGGAGTTCATCGAGGGTATAGGTTCTTCCTTGAACGATATAAAACTGGGAGCCTGAGGATTTTCGTTCAGGGTTCGCTTCATCGCCAAGTCTGGCGGCGGCAAGGGCACCTCGTTTGTGGAATTTACCTGGAATAATTTCGGCTGGGATATCATATCCAGGTCCACCGTTTCCAAGTGCTTTGTCAGGCGGAGCTCCTTTAGAATCGGGGTCTCCTCCTTGAATCATAAAATCTTTGATGACTCGATGAAATAATAAATCATTATAGTATCCTTCTTTAATTAGCTTGATAAAATTCGCTTTATGTAATGGCGTGTCGTCATAGAGTTGTATTTGAATTTCCCCTTCGGAAGTTTCAATAATAACGGTTCCTTTAGGGGCTTGAGGGCCACAGGAGCAGAGGGTAAGGCAAAGTCCTAAAGCGAGGAAAAGAAAAAGTGGATTAAATAGACGAGGCATAGGTCAAAGATACAGTGTAGAAGTGAGCAAAAAAAAACGTCTTGCCATGAAGCAAGACGTTTGTGTGAAGATAATAACCGATCAACCTCTTTTAGAAGGGGCGGTTTTTTTTGCTGCTGCTTTTTTAGCGGGAGCTGCTTTTTTAGCTCCTGTTTTTTTAGCTGCTGCTTTTTTAGCTGCTGCTTTTTTAGCTGGAGCTGCTTTTTTGGCTGCTGCTTTTTTAGCTGGAGCTGCTTTCTTAGCTGCTGCTTTTTTAGCTGGAGCTGCTTTCTTAGCAGTTGCTTTTTTAGCTGCTGCTTTTTTAGCAGGGGCAGCTTTTTTGGCCGAAGTGGCCTTTGAATTGTTGGTTGTTTTGGCCATTGTTAATTGGTATTAATGGTTGCTTTGATATACCCTAAATTAAAGGAACACAGCATCCCTTGAACTGCCTTTTATCCACAAGTAGTTATTCCACTTGTACACCAGCCTGTTACCATCCTTCTATTTTTATTCAAGGCTTGTTTTATTGATTATTCAAAGCAAAATCTATAAATAAACATATTATATTGATGTTTATAATAGTCTTGTTTTTCCACCAAAGCGTGCCTACATGAAAAATGTAAAATAGCAGAACTTCCTCATTTTACGCCTATTTCAAGACAAAGTTTGCATCTCACCTGCCTTACTGCTTACCTTTATGTATCACCCATTATTGAACTTATGAATTATAGAAAATTAGGAAACTCAGGGCTTATGGTACCTGAAATTACAATAGGTACTTGGCTCACGTTAATGCAAGCTTCCAGTATTGAAGAGGCTCGTAAACTTATTCATACTGCCTTAGATGCTGGCATTTGGTTGATTGATACTGCAGACATGTATAACCGTGGAGGAGCAGAAGAAAGACTAGGTGAATGCCTTAAAGACATACCTCGATCTAATTATCTTATCGCTACAAAAGTGTTTGGTCCTATGAGTGATCATCCTATGGACAAAGGATTATCTAGGCGACATGTAATGAATGCTGTGGAAGGATCGCTCAAGCGATTAAGAACAGATTATATAGATGTATATCAATGCCATCGTTATGATGCTTCTACTCCGTTAGAAGAAGTATGTAGAACATTCGATGGATTAATTCAACAAGGAAGGATAAGGTATTGGGGTGTTTCTCAATGGTCGGCAATTCAAATTCAAAAAGCGATACATATTTGTCAATTCAATCATTGGACTTTACCCATCTCTAATCAACCCATTTACAATATGCTCAATCGTTCATTAGAGATTGAGGTTATGGAAGTATGCGAAGAGGCAGGCTTAGGGCTTTTGGTGTATTCTCCATTAGCACAAGGATTATTAACGGGTAAATATCAGAAAGGCTTGATTCCAGAGGATTCCAGAGCAGGGATTGCAGAAACCTCGAGTAACTTTCCGTTTAAACGAATGACCGATGAGAACTTTGAAAAGCTCGAACGATTAAAAGGGATAGCACAAGATCATAAGATAACCCTTCCAGTATTAGCATTAGCCTGGTGCTTGCGTAAAGCAATAGTATCTTCGGTTATCATTGGCGCCTCTCGACCAGAACAAATTCTTCAAAATGCGCAAGCTTCTGGCTTGAATTTACCCGATACCCTTTGGAATGAAATTGAAGAAATATTGCAAAACCATCCTGTAGATCAATATACCGGAAACCGCATTGGACATGGGGTTTTAAAGGGAGGATATTAATAATGATTTCATGGTTGACCTTAGGATATTTATGGTTGCAGGTAGGTAATTCTTCCCTCGTGCCTGAAGATTCTATTCAACAAATAAAGAAAGAACTTATCGACTGTCAACAAGAAAACGAAAGACTCACACGCTTATTAAACGAAAGAGATATTACCAAACCGCAGGTTTCTACTCGACCGTTACCCTTTAGAATACAGCCTAAATCTTGGACTTGTGGTCAGGAAGTGAGGTCTGGTTTTTTGGTAATTCAGGATAGAGATTCTTTGCAGTTAATGCATCAGGTGCAACAAGTTTTGGTACGCCAAAAATTGGCGTTCACAGGATTGGATACGATAGAGATTCCATACTTTCAATTTTCAGGATTACGGCAAGTATATTTCAGATGTCGTTTCACCACACAAAGATTAGATGCCCAACAAATAGGATTGTTGGCTATGTTTCAACTTCCAGATGGAACCTGGGTGATGCCTGATAATTACCCTGGATATTATCAACGTATTTATAAATATTTAGAAGAAATGATTCATGAATTACGCTGATCAATTTACTTCAGATTCTTCCACTTGGCCTTTACCTCAAGAGATCATTCGTAGTTTGCAGGAATGCCAACAGAATCCAAGGTATCATGGAGAGGGAAATGTAGAAGCGCATACCTCCTTGGTATTAGAAGAGGTAGAAAAAAGATGGCCTGCTGATTCAACAGATTCATTTACAAAAGCTGTTGTAAAGTGGGGTGCTTTATTACATGATATCGGAAAACCTTTGGTCACCCGGTATGAGCAAGGAAGATGGACTGCAGGTGGACATGAATATGCAGGGGTTCATTTGGCAAGAGAAATATTATTGGTTCATCTATCACCTTATCCAGAGTTACGATCTGCAATATTAAATTTAGTTAGGTGGCATTATATTCCCTTTCGATGGGGAAGAGAAGGGCGTGCAGGGGAGGATTATCTTGCCCTTGGATTCAAAACCGATTTAGCTCATATTGGGTATTTTTCTGCTTGTGATTTTTATGGAAGAATTTGTGAAGACCAGGAAAAATCCATTCAAATCATTAACCGATTTCAAGAAGAACATGCTCCGAAGTTTAGGTATTATTTTGGAAGCTATTCAGAATGGAAGGAAAAGTTTTATCAGGCAGATGCCCAAACTCAGCAGGCGATACGATCAGCGATTCAAATGCGAAGATTTACCTGGGTAGAAAAGTTATTACATACAATCGAGATTGCGCAAACAAATGAACGAATCGTTGAAGTCACCTGGGCTTTGCCTTCTTCAGGTAGAACCACTTGGCTTCAACAACACCGACCCAATACTTTTCACGTGAATTTAAAGGCTTTTGGATTGCAAACGCCCGTAGGGGAGCGTTTCGAGGTAGATCGAAAATTAGTAGAACTTATCTATCATCTTAAAGGATGGCTTCGGCATCATGCTCATATTGTTTTGGAAGGAGAGGGGTATGATTCAAAACTAAATGAGGCGTTAACTTTAGCCTTATCCCGAATTCCCGTAAAAACAAAATGTATCCTCATGGAAATTGATCGTAACACTTGGAAAGATCGCTTAGGCATTGCGGAATTATCCCAAACTCAAAAAGAAAATTATTTTCATTTTATGGATCCCCTCGAGGAATTACCAGAGTAGATTTATCCTTTAAACCTTAGCCGATAAATATCTTTTTATCCAGGATTCACTTGCTGGCAATAATAAATGGTTAGGATTTTCGGTTCCTCCTAAAGAAATATCTACCAATAAAGTATCCTTGGTTATTATCCCTTGATGAATAGCATTTTCCACTTGACTAAAATGAAGCGGAGAAAAACCTGAATCTGTTTTATAAAAAATGATTCCAGCATCTACAACTTTCCATTGTTGTGCCTCAAAAATAATTTTTAATTCCTTTTGTAAGGTATCAATTGCACATCCAGACGCTGTGACACTTTCGGGCTTTGTTTGTATAAATAAAAACTGATGAAATAATAGTTGAACATCAGATAAAATCATTGTGCCATGGGTTGCCCATTTTTGTAAGAATGAGTTTACAGCGGGAAGTAATATTTCTTCCTCCTGTAATTGAAATGGGCGGTCAAATTGAAAAATCCAAAACCTTTGCATACAATAAAGTTACGGAAACCCTTAGTAGTCTGAAAATAATCTTATTTAACAAGTATTTATTCCTAATAGGATATCTTTAAATTTGAAGTATGCCCTTAATGCGATTACCTGAAGAATTTAATTTTCCGCCCAACATTGCTTTTTGGAAAATCAGCGAGTCTGAGAATTTTTTTGGAGATCAAATGCAATTATGGCCAGATGAAATTCAACGGTTGAATCAACTTAAAGTACCTGAGAAAAAATTACAATGGTTAGCCAGTAGATATTTAGTACGATTATTATTAAACCCTCAGGAGAAGGTGGTTTCTTTAAATTCTTCAATAGGCAAACCTTGGTTACAGGGTTTGGAGCAATGGCAGGTTTCTTATTCGCATAGTTTTAGTTTTGCAAGCACCCTATTAAGTAATACTGGCACACCAGCGATTGATATAGAGTGGTTAGAAAGAGTTATTCCCATGGAAGTTGGGGCTAAATTTTTAAATCCAACGGAGGTGAATTGGGTGAATGCTCAGGAGGATGTAGCATTTGCGTTTTTATTAAGTTGGAGTGCAAAGGAGTGTTTATATAAATGGATCCATACCCCGGGAATATCTTTTCGTAGAGATTTATCTTTATATTTACCTGAACATGCCAACCGAAATTCACATGGGAGTTTTAAAGCTCAAATTCAACTTAATTCTGGGATTCAGGAAGTTTGCCTTCACTATGGGGTTTTGGAGAATTTGCTCTTTACTTATCTTTTGTAATTGGGGGATAGGATGTGACACTCCTGCGAACACGACCGCAATATCAGCCGATCAAAAAATCCCGGAGTTGATGACTCCAGATAAATTAAAAACCATTGTAAATACGAATGATTCAGTTTATAAACTGGTAAATTTTTATGCAACTTGGTGTAAGCCCTGTGTTAAAGAGTTACCAGATTTAATTTCCTTACAAAGTACTTATCCCAAAAAAATAAAATTGATTTTAATTTCTTTGGATGATGCTCAAGTAGTTCAGGAAAAATTGCCCACTTTTCTTTCCGAACAAAAAATATCCTTCCAAACCTGGTTTGCGCCCGGGGATTATCCGGTTTCTACCACCTTGGTAAAAACCTTTTATCCTGAATGGGCAACACAGGTTCCCCTAACTTTATTGTATTCACCTGAGGGTAATTTACTGAATAGTTGGGTGGGAAGAATTACACCAGATCAAATTGTAAATATCATTTATCCGAAATAATTAAATCCTTTTATTATGAAAGCTTGGGGAATTTCATTGTTATTATTAATTACTAATTTAAATGGTCAAACCATTTCTGATTTTTCGTTAAAGGGATGGGATGGAAAAATGATTTATTCCAATCAATTTAAAGATCACAAAGCATGGGTAGTAATTTTTTCATCACATACCTGTGTTTTTAGTCAGAAATATGAAGGAAGAATATTATCTCTTGCGAATACTTATATTCCTAAAGGAATTTCCTTTATGATGATTAATGCAAATGATCCTTCTCAAAGTGAAGAAGAATCATCTGTAGGAATTAAAAAATATGGGGAAGAAAAAAAATATCCATTTTTATATTTACCCGATGAAACCCAACAAATAGCAATTATATTAGGAGCAACTCGTAACCCGGAGGTATTTATTCTTGTGGGCAACCAGATTGTTTATCATGGAGCCATTGATAATAATCCATTACTACCAGAAAATGTTACGGAACGATATGTAGAAACCGTATTAACGGAAATCCTTTCAGGGAAATCAGTTTCATTTACTGAGAAGCCCGTAAATGGATGTATGATTAAACGAAAATAAAAGATAAATCTAATTAATACGCTTCTGCAAAAATCACTTTCCGACGAGAAGGTTTTCCGCTGTACACACAAACTCCATTTTCTTCAGGGGCATCCAATGGAATGCAACGAATCGTGGCTTTGGTTTCCTCTTTGATTTTAAGTTCAGTTTCAGTAGTTCCATCCCAATGGGCTTTGATAAATCCTCCTTGTTCTTGTAATACCTTCTTAAATGTTTCCCAATCCTGAGCTTCATGTATATGCGTATTTCTGAAATCCAGTGCTTTTTGAAATATCCCATTTTGAATTTCAGGTAAAAGTTGTTGCACGGCAGTTGCCAAACCAGAAAGCGGTAAAGTGATCTTTTGTTTATTATCTCTTCTCGCTAATTCCACTTGTTGTTGATCGAGATCTCGGCAACCCAAGGCCAATCTTAAGGGAACACCTTTTAATTCCCATTGGGCAAACTTCCATCCTGGTTTGCGTTGGCGATCCAAATCAATTTTTATTCTGATGCCTAAAGCCTTCAACTGTGTTGCTAAATCTTCCAACACCGGAACCACTCTATTCCATTCTTCATCATTTTTATAAATGGGAATCAATACCACCTGAATGGGTGCTATCGTTGGTGGCAAGATTAATCCATCATCATCCGAATGGCACATAATTAACGCACCAATTAATCGGGTAGAAACCCCCCAGGAAGTAGCCCAAACAAATTCCTCTTTGTTTTCCGGGGTCATAAATTTTACTTCAAACGCTTTCGCAAAATTTTGTCCTAAAAAATGAGAGGTGCCTGCCTGTAATGCTTTCCCATCTTGCATCATAGATTCAATACAATAGGTTTCAACCGCTCCAGCAAATCTTTCATTATCGGTTTTACGTCCTTTAATCACCGGCATTGCCAAAAAGTTTTCAGCAAAACTTGCATACACTTCTAACATTTGCTCTGTTTCTGAAATCGCCTCTTCTGAGGTAGCATGGGCAGTATGTCCCTCCTGCCAAAGAAATTCAGTAGTTCTTAAAAACAACCGGGTTCTTAGTTCCCATCTAACCACATTTGCCCATTGATTTATTAACAAAGGCAGATCCCGATAAGATTGAATCCAATCCCGATAAGTATTCCATATAATGGTTTCAGATGTGGGTCTAACAATTAACTCCTCTTCTAATTTCGCATCAGGATCTACAATTACACTTTTCCCATCGGGTCCTGTTTTAAGCCGATGATGGGTAACCACCGCACATTCTTTGGCAAACCCATCTACATGCGCTGCCTCTCGACTTAAAAATGATTTTGGGATGAATAGCGGGAAGTATGCATTCACATGACCCGTTTCTTTGAAGCGTTTATCCAACTCCTGCTGCATGTTTTCCCATATCGCATATCCATAGGGCTTGATCACCATACAACCTCTTACACTAGAATGATCGGCAAGATCTGCTGCTTTTACTAAGTCATTATACCATTCAGAATAGTTTTCCGCACGAGAAGTAATTTTGTCTGCCATTTTCGTTAACTTTATATTAGGTGGAAATATGTTTAAATCATAACTTCCAACTACAAAACTACGTTATTAGCCGTAAAGCATAGGATATGAAATTGAATACATTATTTTGGGGATACGGGTTACTATTTGTAATCATTTTCTCTGGATGCGCTACCACAAATGATGCAAATCGGGAAGCGGATGATGTTTATAATCCTACCAGCGCTTACCCTAAAAAAAGCTATTCATACAAAACGACTACAGAGGAATCTAATCAGAGTCGGTATGATCAGTTAGAATATCAAAAATCTACCGGAATAGGGGATACTACAAACGGCGATTATTATGACCAAGACACTTATGGAAATTATCAAGGTCAAGGGGCGTCAAATTATCATATCAACAATTGTTGGGGTTGTTTAGGAAACACAGGATGGAATTCAGGATTTTGGGGTTCACCTGGATATTTTGGGTTAGGATTTGGTTTTGGAAATGGCTGGGGGTTTGGCGGTGGCTGGGGATACGGAGGATTTGGAAATGGTTGGGGAGGATATGGAGGTTTTGGTGGAGGCTGGGGTTATGGAGGTTGGGGTTATGGAGGTTGGGGTTATGGATATCCTAATTATTGGGGATTTAACAATTGGGGCTTTAATAATTGGGGATGGGGGTATGGCTCTCCTTATATGTGGGGATATCATAATGGGTATTGGGATGGATACTATTATTCCGGTAATAGCGTATGGAATTCACAACAAAATCAACCCGCTAAAATATATGGACATAGAGGTTCTGTAATGGGTAATCAAACGAATAGCGGAACTGTAGGAGGGGGTCGTTCTAATGGTTTGGGAGGAGGAAATCGCCCATCCGTAGGAACTACAGACGGAACTAATCGTTCTTCTAGATCCCTTGGTAATTCAGATAATCGTCAGGCATCAGAAGGTAAAACCCCAAGAGGTAGCCGAACAAACACTTACAGTACTCAACCTCGATCATCAGATTATACTCGAACTCAACCCGTAAATGCTTATTCAGGAGATGAAACTCGAAGTACAGGAAAATATACCGGTAGAACCCAAGCCGATTATAATCGAGCTGCTGCAAGTCCACAAGATTATAGAAATTCAACCGGAATAACAGGACTTGAAAACAATACCCGAGTTCCTTCCAATTCCACCAGAACACCTAATAATTATGGGAATTCCAGAGCAACTTCACCTGCTCCGCAATATTCCCCTAATCGCGGAAGCACGCAAAATCAGATAAATCGTCAACCTTCTGCACCTTCCAATCGGGATAATTTCCATGGAAATACCCGTGCTTATGATGGAGGATCAAATTCCAGTCCCTCACGTAATTTTGGCAATACCTCGCCTGGTGGTAGTGGCGCAATCGGTGGTGGTGGCTCATGGGGTGGAGGCGGTGGCGGTGGCTCCAGAGGCGGCGGCGGCGGCGGTGGAAACGGTGGAAGCTCTGGTCCAAGAGGTAGATAACTGTGCAATTTTGTTTTCCTGTCTTTATTTTTATCATTGATATCATTCGTTAATTATTATGCGCATTAATCCACGTATTGTTGGACTCGGTTTATTATTAGGTGTGGGGAGTTTATTCTCCCAAAATGAAACAGATGCAGCCCGTATGTCTGCAACTAGTTTAAGTGGAACAGCTAGAGGCCTAGGAATGGCCGGTGCTTTCTCTGCTGCCGGAGGAGATTTTACAGGCGTTACGCTCAACCCCGCGGGTGGAGCCTTATATCGAAGATCTGATATTATGGTTACCCCAAGTTTGTTGTTTAATAATAATCGCTCAAAATATTTAGGCGAATCGGAAAATCAATTAAAATCTAGATTTCAAGTTTCCAATTTTGGCTTAGTCATTCAAAGCGAATATGAGCCCTATTCTCAATATGGGCGAAGTCTAGAAAAAGGACCTAAGTTGAAATCGTTTGCCTTTTCGGTTGGATATACTCAATTAGAAAACTATTACCGAGAAACGAGTACTTCTGGATTTAATACCGATAATTCTTTCTCAGGTTATTTGGCTGCCCGTGCAACTGGAACTTCTCCCTCTATGTTTAGTGATGAAACCGTTCAAGGAATGGGATATAATAGTTGGTTGATAGATCCTGTTCCTGGCGATAGTTTACGATATCGGTCAGCTGCGGATAATTATGTAAGTCAATCTGTTTTTAGAATAGAAACAGGTCGTGTAAACGAGTGGACCTTTGGAGCATCTGGGAATTTTGGAGATCGTATATATGCTGGATTCTCTGTAGGCGTTAGAGATTTGGATTATTCTTCAAGATTTACATTTGAAGAATCTGATCCCTATAAAATTCATGGTACCCAATGGGGAGTTTATAATTCTTCAGCCGGAGATTCGATTGGATTTAATTCATTACGGTTTCAAGAGAATTTTTCAACTTCCGGTTCCGGATATAATTTTAGTTTTGGCTTAATCGCCAGAGCAACCGACTTTTTAAGAGTGGGTTTAGCGGTTCAATCTCCTACCTTTTATTCCTTAAAAGACGAATACAATAGTTCCCTTCAACATATTAGCGATGCAGGAACAGCTTATAATCGTTCCTCTCCAAGTGGTAGTTTTTCCTATCGTTTCACTACTCCAACGCGTCTGACTGCCGGGGTATCCTTAATCCTTTTAAAATCTTTATTAATCAATATTGATGGACAAATGTTGGATTATACCACCGCTAATTTGAGTTCAAATTCTTACAGTTTTAAAAATGAGAACCAACAAATCGAAAAGTCTTTTAAACGCTCTTATAATCTTAAAGCGGGAGCAGAGTATAAATATGGTCCAGTATATTTTAGAGGAGGTTTAGGATTTTTAGGAAATGTGTATGGCTCTGACGGGGAATTATGGAAAGATGCAACTCAAACTGGAGATAAAAGAATTCAAGGTTGGAGGCGAATTGCTACCGCGGGTATGGGCTATCGGGAAGAGTCATTTTACATAGATATTGCTATGGTGAATCAAAAACAAGAAGATAAATTTACCCCTTATGATGCGCCATCGGGATTATCTCCTGTAGTAGTAAATACACTTTCAAAAATGGGTTATTATCTTACCTTCGGATTAAGATTTTAAAAAAGATTCGGGTAGGGTAGGGGCATTTTCAATTGCTTGATGTAATAACTCTCCTTTTTGAGGAATAAAATTTTGTACCTCTTTAATTATTTGTTGAACAAACTCTGGATCTTTTTTAAGGATAGACAACAAATAGGTATTATCCCAATTTTCAACAGGCTCAGATAAAAAATATCTTCTCCAAGCAAGCAGTGTTAAAGAGGGATTTACGGTTTTAAGTATTACTGGAATGCGAGTCCAATAAGGAGAAATAGGAATTTCTAATAAATAATTTTTTATTAATTCTTCATATTCCACACTAGCTTCTCGAGCCAATATTCCTATCCAAAAAGATAACTCAGCGGGTTCTTCATATCCTGACAAAACAGGATTTTTTAATTTTTCAATTATTAATGAACTGATCAAATTATGATTACCGATAAAAGGAAGTTGCGGTAGTGTTTGTAACAGAATTTTATATCCAGGTTTGCGTTGTATTATTTTAGATAAAAATTGTGGAATATATTCAGATAATTGAGTAGGTGGCAATTTAATTAAATGATGAAATAATTGATCAGAGCAAGCCATTACATCTTTGAGTAAATGAATTTCTTCTTCAAAATTTTCCCAGAAATCATCAAAAGATATGTTTTGCATGTGAGGTAAAGGTTAAAATATTTATGACAAAAGTAACAGGAATAAGGCAGGGATTCATTCGAGCGGTATGGGCTTGGCCAGCATTAATAATGATAGCAGGGGGGGGGTTACAAGTTGTTATTCCTTATGATTTAAGACAATTTGGTTTAATTCCGGGCGATTGGCAAAAGGTTTTAGGGATATGGATTTCGGCTGGATTGCATAAAGATGCGATACATTTCTTCAGTAATCTATCCCCTTGTATTATGTTTTCTTGGGTGATATTTAGGTTGATTCCTAATGCCTACCATTGGATTCAAGGGGTGTTATGGACTTGTTCAGGGTTGATGTTATTTCTTTTAGGGAGTCCGGAACATGTTCATATAGGCGCAAGTATTTGGATTTATGGGATGGCGGGAATGATAATAGTGGGAGGATTAGCCAGTGGAAATTTCAGATTGAGCGCATTAGGGGTTGGGCTATTAGCAGTTTTTTCGGGATTAATAGTAGGATTAGATCCGAGGGCAATTTTAGTTTCGTGGGAGGGTCATTTATATGGTTTAATAGCAGGTGGTATCACAGGAATTATTTTTAGGCATCTCTTGCTTAAACCTTTGGTCAAAAAAGTTGAAGAAGATGAAGAAAATGAAGTTGAGGGGATATGGGAAGCAAAGACGATAAAGATTCCTGAAGAAAAGGTCAGTTGAAAAAAATGTAATGGGTGGTGACTAATAGTTCAATTTATGAATATTAAAATATTTAATAAGACATATAAGTGACATATTTGGAATTTTATGTTAATCCTGTTAATAACTGCATTAAATAGGCATAAGATTAGAAAAAAGTGTGTGGATAAATCCTAAATGTTTAAAAAAG
>RFSG01000034.1 GCA_009924095.1 Sphingobacteriia bacterium | reverse complement strand
GCGGCGACGACATGGGCATGGGCGGCGACGACATGGGCGGTGAAGAAGAACCTACAAAAGACGGTATGTTCTACGAAGAAAACGATGACGATGACGATGACGATAAAAAAGATAGAAAAGATAGAAAAGAACTCTACCTGTTTTTTATCCAGTTCTTATCCCTGTGGCTTGGGCTTGCTCGTGTCCGTAGTTTCCAAACGGGAAATCGCCATCATCTGACGTAAAGTTTCCTGCATACCCTCGGCAGAACCATCTAAAAAAATCACATTGCCTTTTCCTTGTTCCGCAAAATTCTTAACGGCTTCAGTCCACATGCTAAACAAAATTAAAGAGGCATCCAGATTGGCATCTTCCATCATTTGGGCAGCTTTTTGCATCCCATAGGCAACTTCTTCGCGGAACAAAGCAATTCCCTGACCTTTTAATTGAGCTGCAATCTTTTCAGCTTCCGCCGAAATTTTAATCGCATTTCCTTCCGCCTCAGCTGCCTTGGTTTTCGTGATCAATAATGCCTTTCCTTCATTTTCAGCAGCTGCTAATAAATTATTGGACGCCACAACTTTAGCCATAGATTTCATAATCTCAGCATCAAAAGTGATATCATTTAACTGCAAATCAATCAAATGGTAACCCCAATCTTCTAAGGTTTTATCTAATTGCTCTTTTACCGCCTCAACGATATCTCTTCTTAAGGACAAAACTTCAGATTGCTTTTTGGTCGCCACAAACGACCGAACCGACGCTTCAACGGTTCTTACCAACGCAGCCGTGAAATTCTGCTCGTTCACAAACTTAAAAGCCACATTTTTAATGGTTTCTTCCTCTTGATTTACTACCGCAAATAATAACATGGCGGTAAAGTTTACGTTTGCCTGATCTATGGTAACTGCTTGAAAAACAAGTTCTGATGATTTATTCTGAATGGATATTCTTTTGTTTACCCATTCGATAAATGGAATTTTAAAATTTAGTCCCGGCGTGAGACAACGATTATATTTTCCAAATATGGTGGTTACAGCGATGTATCCTTGTTGAACGGTGGTAAAGGAAAACAATAAACTAAGTAGTCCCAGGCTGCCGACGATTATCCAGATCATATTAAATTATTGGGTTAGGTTTTGAAAGATACCTTGAATTTTTGGGTTTATAAAAAGGGATTTCCGGCAACGTAATCAATACGATGATAACTGGTAATTTTTTCTTCAATTTTATACACGCCGGATAATTCCCCGTACTTGTCGGTTACATTTTCTCCGGTTGGGGTAAAAAATGTTGTGGGCAATATTTTTCGGATTCTGCTGTTTCCGGTAAGGGAGTGATTTTCCCAGGCTTCAATTGCGTGAATTCCCCCTTCTTCCGGAACGGGGTGCCAATATTTCAGATCCGGAAGTAATGCCTTGGTTTCTTCTTTCAGATATCCTGTTAAAAATGCTTCCACTTCTTCAACTCCTTTAGGTGACCCAATAAACAAAGGGGTTCTTTGATGCAACTCATGCGGAATCAATTCTAAAATTCTCTGAAACCCATTTGTAGCTTTTCCTCCCGCTTGTTCAATAATAAATGCCATTGGGTTAGCTTCATACAAAAGTCTTAGTTTCCCGTTAGGGGCATCTTTTAAAGCGGGATACAGAAAGATTCCTCCTTTGAGTAAAATTCTATGTAAATCCGCTACCATAGAGCCAATATATCGGGCGTTATAAGGTCTTCCTTCTGACTTTTCTTCCTCTTTTATCCAGGCTAAAAATCTACGAATCGGATAATCGAACTTAAAATAATTTCCTTCATTGATGGAATAGGAATTTATTTTTAGGGGGATTTGCATATTCCGGTGTGAAAGGAAAAATTCACCTAAGGAGGGATCTAAGGTAAATCCATTCACCCCAAAACCTGTAGTGTACACCAACATCGTTGAGGATCCATAAATGACATAACCCGCAGCAACCTGATGCATGCCTGATTGCAGGCAATCGGCTAACCCGGGTTCGGGATGATTTTCTAAGCGGCGGTTAATCGAAAATATTGTTCCAATGGATACATTCACATCAATATTAGAACTGCCATCCAAAGGATCTATCATAACGATATACTTTGCATTTTTAGATACCGTGGAGTTAATCCGGATAAAATCCTCATTTTCTTCTGAAGCAATCATACAGGTAGCGCCTCCGGCGGATAAAGCATGAATGAATTGCTCGTTGGCAAATATGTCCAACTTTTTTACCTCTTCTCCCTGAACATTGGTTTCCCCCGTGATCCCCAAAATATCTACCAATCCGGCTTTGTTAACTTCCCGATTTACGATTCTGGCAGCTAATCCTATATCTCTTAATAACTGCGATAATTCTCCTGAGGAAAATGAAAACTCATTTTCTCTTTCAATGATAAATTGTTCCAGGGTAACAATTTGACGAACAGACTCCATATTCCTTCTTTTATAATTAGTACAGCAAAAGTAAACATTCCCGAATTGTTAGAATTACCCAATTCCTACCCATAGATTGCTCCCGGATGTAAAGGCTCATTCATTTGAATATTTTCCCAATCGATTAAAAATGTTTCAATGGTTTGATACACCCAATTTAATTCCGCATCGGTAATACAATACGGCGGTAATAGATACAGCACATTTCCCAACGGGCGTAATAAAATGTTTTTATCCAAAAACCATTGATAGATATACGGCCCTACCCAGGATAAATATTGGGAATCCTTCCCTCCATCTTCGAGCGTTATGGCAAAGATTACTCCGCAACTTCTAACCTCTGTTACCCAGGGATATTTTTGAAATCTGGAGATTGCCGCTTGATGTTGTTTACTGATTCTGGATATATTCTGAAAATATTCTGGGTCTTCTAAAAGATCTAAACTTGCTACGCCGACTGCGCAAGCCATGGGATTAGCCGTATAGGAATGCCCATGAAACAAAGTTTTCATTCGATCATCCGACCAAAATGCTTCAAAAATTTCTGCATTAGCAGTAGTAATACCCAGCGGTAAAAACCCTCCGGTTAATCCTTTGGAAAGGCACATCAAATCAGGCTTTGGGGCTACCTGATCCGAGGCAAACAAAGTTCCGGTTCTGCCAAAACCGGTCATTACCTCATCTGCAATTAATAACAAATGATACTTTTTTGCCAAGGTCAAAACAAATTCAAGTTCTTCCGGAGCATAACAAATCATTCCTCCTGCACCCATAACCAGGGGTTCATAAATGAAGGCAGCCGTTTTTCCTTCCTCCCCTACCCTGATGATTATCTCTTCTATTTCCTTTGTATTTTGAGGAATGGGATTGGGCAGATAAGTAGTTTCAAACAGATTATCGGCATACGGCAAGGTAAAGGCTGATCTTCCCGAAACTGCCATAGCCCCGAAAGTATCTCCATGATATGCATGTTGAAACGCCAAGAGTTTGGGTTTTACTTCCCCTTGATTATGCCAATATTGAATCGCCATTTTAATCGCGACTTCAACAGCGGTGGAACCGTTATCACTATAAAAGACTTTGGCTTGCCAGGGCAAGTGCTGCAGGATTTTTTCTGCCAATTGAATCGCTGGCGTATGGGTGAACCCAGCAAAAATAACCTGTTCCAGTTGAGCAACCTGTTGTTGAATGGCTGCCACCAACTTGGGATGGGTATGTCCATGTAAGTTTACCCACCAGGAACCGATGGCATCCAAAATTTTTCGTCCGTCGCTCAATTGCAGCCAAGCGCCCGAGGCAGAAACCACAACGCTAGGATTGCCCCCGGTTTTCATCTGGGTGTAGGGATGCCACACTGCCTTTGCATCTCTAGGCTGCCATTCTTCCATGACTTGAAAATTCATAAATAAGTATATAAAAAGTAAACCCCGGAAATCTCCAGGGTTTAAGTTTTAAATGAATTAAACTGCAGGATTTCCTTAAGCAGTTGCAATCATGGAATCCAATACACTCATTACTTCCCGAACCGCTTTAGCAGAAGTATTTAATAATTCTTTTTCTGCATCATTTAATTGAAGTTCAATGATTTTTTCGATTCCGTTTTTGCCTAATACTACGGGTACTCCTAAGTAGATATCTTTTAATTGATATTCCCCTTGTAACCAAGCACAAACCGGGAAGATTCTTTTTTGATCTCTTAAAATCGCTTCAACCATTTGAGCAGCTGCAGTTCCCGGTGCATACCAAGCGGAGGTTCCTAATAATTTCACAATCTCCCCTCCCCCAACTTTGGTTCTTTCGATGATAGCATTTAAAGTAGCTTCATCAATCAATTCGGTAACGGGTATTCCAGAAACCGTGGTATATCTAGGAAGAGGAACCATAGTATCTCCATGACCTCCTAAAATCATGGCAGAAATATCTTTGGGAGAACAATGTAAAGCTTCGGCTAAAAATGCACGGTATCTGGCGGTATCTAAAATACCTGCCATTCCAAATACTTTGGTGGAAGGTAATTTAGCCGATAAATAGGCCTGATACGTCATTACATCTAAGGGATTGGATACCACAATAATGATTGCATTGGGGGAATGTTGGATTACTTGTTCGGTAACGGATTTAACAATCGCAGCATTCGTGCTAATTAAATCATCCCGGCTCATCCCGGGTTTACGCGGCAATCCGGAAGTGATCACTACCACATCTGAATTAGCGGTTAAGGAATAATCATTGGTAGATCCTTTTACGCGGGTGTCGAACCCATTGATGGGAGACATTTGCCAGATATCCAAAGCCTTGCCTTCGGCAAAGTTTTCTTTGATATCTACTAATACTACTTCATTGCATAATTCTTTTTGTGCGATATCATCGGCACAGGTAGCACCTACGGCGCCGGCTCCTACTACGGTTACTTTACTCATGGGACAGGAATTTTATTAGGGTCGGAATGAAACAAAATTGATTAAGTACAAAATTACAGGGGACGTGCCGATTAAAAAACTTTTGGTGAAAATAAATATTCAGGTTAGTTTTGATTATCTATTCATAATGTGAACCGGAAGAATATGAAGCAATTGTTATTATTGACTTATTTGGTGTTGATGTGTTTAGCGCCTATTAGCTTGAAAGCCCAAGAGGACAAACAAACCAAAAAAGAATGGAAGAAAAAGGCTAAATCCTATGTGAAGGACCCTTTAAGTTTAAAATCTTTTGAAGAATCGTATCGTAAAAAATTGTTCGATGCGGAAAAAAAGAATAAAGAATTAGGGGAACAAAACGGACGTCTTCAAATTAAAGTGGATAGTTTGTTGAGCGAAATCAAGAAAAAAGATGCCGAAATCTCTATGCTGAAATCGGATATTGATAGACTGAGATCAGAATATGCAAAATTAGAAGCAGCTTATTCTTCTTCTAAAAACAATTCTGAAAAAGGGGTAATAGCGGGTTTGGTATTTAAAGTACAAATTGGGGCTTTTGTTCATTTTGATATGAACCAATATTTAAAAGAGACCACCAATTTTGAAGGAGAATCTGCAGATAACTTTAATAAATATGTATTGGGTGCTTTTAGAGATTTAAATGTAGCGGAAGCCTTTAAAAAGGATATTGCGAAAATAGGTGTTAAAGATGCGTGGATTGTACCTTTTGTAGATGGGGTAAGAATAGAAATGGCAGAAGCTAAAAAGATTTTACAATCAGGAGGAAATACAGGAGACTTTAAAGACAATAAAAAAGGCGGCTCCCGTAAAGTGAAAAAACCTGCCGATAAATAAAAACCAACAAACGAAAGAATAAGAATAAAAAGGCTTCCTAATGGAAGCCTTTTTTAGTTTAAATAGGTAGATTCATTAATTGTTATAATTCTTTATGTAACCTGAAAAATAGTTGTTTAATGGTTGAATTAATATTATTGAATGATTGATTTGGCAAGTTTTAATAAATAGGTTTAAGATTAAATAAAAATTCTATTTTTTCTTTCTGGAAAACATATACTGTACTTGGCAAGAAATATAATTGGGGGCAAAATAACCACTTTCTTTTTCCAAATATAGATTAATACCTAACGGAACATTAACAATCATATATAAAATAACTTTCCCCCTACAACCCCTTCATCACCTCTTCCACTGCATAATTTAAATGTAATAAATCCTCTTGCAGTAATGCATCAGATAAAAACATAGCTTCAAATTGACTGGGGGCTGGATATACTTCTAAATTTAATAATCCATTAAAAAACTTGGCAAATCGCTCGGTATCGGATTTACGTGCATCAGAAAAGGAATGTACAGGGTCAGCAGTAAAAAATAAAGTAAACATGGACCCTACCCTATTTAATTGTACCGGAATATTATATTTATTAGCAATGGCTTTCCATTGAGTTTCTAAATATTCCCCATTTTTATCTAAGCGATTATAAATTTCTATATCATTTTTTAAAATAGTTAAAGTTGCAAGTCCAGCAGCCATTGCTAATGGATTTCCCGATAAAGTACCTGCCTGATATACCGGACCTACTGGAGAAACCTGATCCATAATTTCTTTTTTTCCCCCATACGCTCCTACTGGTAATCCTCCGCCAATTATTTTCCCAAAGGTGGTAAGGTCAGGCGTAATTCCATATAATCCTTGTGCGCCGGAAATAGATAATCGAAATCCGGTCATCACCTCATCAAAAATTAAAACCGCATGATGTTGATCACATAATTTGCGTAATCCCGCTAAAAAGCCGTGCTGAGGAATGACCAATCCCATATTGCCAACAACAGGTTCTACAATGATGGCTGCTATTTGATTAGGATTGGCCTCTAATAATTGTTCAACGGCACCCAGATCATTAAAAGGTGCGGTTAAGGTATCTTGTGCTACACCTTTGGTTACACCTTTACTATCCGGTATGCCGAAGGTCATGGCGCCACTGCCTGCAGCAATTAAGAAACTATCTCCATGTCCGTGATAACAGCCTTCAAATTTGATTATTTTTTCTCTTTGGGTAAATCCACGAGCAACGCGTATGGCACTCATGGTCGCTTCGGTACCAGAATTTACCATTCTCACTTTTTCAACGGATGGAACTAACTCACAAATTAATTCTGCCATTTCCACTTCTTTGGAATTAGGAGCACCAAAGGAAAATGAATCCGCTAAAACTTCTTGTACAGCTTCAATTATTTCGGGATGTGCATGACCTAAAATCATTGGCCCCCAGGAATTAATTAAATCTAAATAACGATTTCCATCTACATCTTCTAACCAGGCACCGGAAGCTTTTCGAATAAATCTGGGATTACCTCCTACAGAACGAAATGCGCGTACGGGGGAATTAACCCCTCCTGGAATTTTAAGTAAGGCTCGTTGAAATAATGCATTACTTATTTTAGTATTCATGTTCTTTTCCAATGGTTCTACCTTCTTTGGTGAGAATAAACAAGGCTTGATTATCTTGTTTTCCCTCAAATCTAAAATTCTGATTAATGCCTTTATAAGTAGGTAGTTTTCTCAGTTTGTCACTCATAGAAAGTTGCCCGGATTCGGGATGAATGGCAGCATCAATAATTCGGTTCATAAGATCATATCCTCTAACTACATGGGGCGTTAATCGCTGAGAATACGTATTTGCATATTGATGAATTAATTGTTCTGTTAATTCCGAATTATTTTGTTCATACCAAGTATCGGAAAAAACAATTTTAAATTGATCCATTAATTCTTTTTCAATGGCTCTAAAATTTCTGAATTCCGGTGAGCCTAATACAACGGGTTGTAAAGCATTTAATCGTAAATGAGATAATATTAATCCCGCTGCCTCTTCTTCAGAAGAAGGAATATAAATCGCCTGAACAGATTTTCCCTTTAAGGAAGCAATTAAATCCGGAATTTGAGTTTGGGCTTTTTCCATATTCGCCGAATATTTCAACGGAATTATGGTGGCTTTATCTTCAATTGCTAAACGGGTAAATTCATCGGCTAATGTTTTGGTGATTCTTTCCTCCGAAAATAAAACAGCAATAGATTTATACAATTTTAAATTCACTGCATAATCCTCCATTTTAAGGGCATGTGTTTTTAAAGAAGGACCTGCTAAAAAAACATATTTCCGTTTATCAATTAAATAATTTTCGGGGGAATAAGGAATTATATTACATACTTGTTTAGCTTCACTCCATTCGGCAATCATGCGGGATTCGGTATTATAATAGGACCCGATAATTAAATGGGGTAAACTATCATATCGCATTAAGGTAAGATATTTCCGAGTGAGTTGGGTATCTCTTTTAATATCTCTGGGTTCCAGAATAATTTTTAATGGAAAATCGCTTTTATAATTATCCATTGCTAATTCCATTCCTTCTAAAAATTCTACCGCAGCTAAAGAACGTGTACTAATTAATTCCAATGAATCTACTTCTTCAGTAGCAAAAAATGGCATTAATACCGATATTTTTAATACCGATTCCCGGGGAGGAATTTTATTCGGTAAACTCATACATTTTTCCCGCATTACTTTTAATCGTGGACTTAATCTTTTTCCGGTGGAATCTAATTTATCAGTAGTATTAATTACCGATTGATATTTTCCATTTTGAATCCATTGATAACATAATGCTTCGGCTACAATATTTTTATAAGATTCCCGAACTACTTTCACATAATATTTTAAAAAAGCCGTATCGGTTTCATAATGTAAAAAGTGTGATATCACATCTTTGGATTGTTGCACCAATATTTTATCTTTTGATCCATCCCCCACATCCATCATCATTTTAAGACCATATTCCCGGGTGGCGGTATCATGCATTAATAAATAGGCTTTATGATATTTGGCTTCGGGATTATATTTAGAGGCAGGATAAAAATTAATAATTCGATTAAATCTTGCCATTGCTTTTTCGGGTAATCCTGCTTCTAACCAAGCGATTCCAGATAAATAAATAGCGGCAGTACTTACGGTATTAAATTTTTGTTCATCAATTTGTTGAAACGTAGTAGCGGCTTCAACATAGTTTTTGGTTTTTAAATATTTTTTGCCCAATTCCAATAATTGCTGGGATTGTGGATTTTCGGGTACTTTAACTTGGGCAAATAAATAATTTCCGCCCAACCCGAAGATGCATGCGATAATAAATATTTTTATCATTCCCATTCTATTGTGGAAGGAGGTTTAGAGCTAATATCGTAAACCACCCGATTAATTCCTTTTACCTGATTGGTAATTCGGGAAGATACTTCTGCTAAAAAGGCATTGGGGAGATCGGCCCAATCTGCGGTCATTCCATCAATACTAGTCACTGCTCTTAAGGCAAGTACATTTTCATAGGTACGTTCATCTCCCATTACCCCAACAGACGAAACCGGTAATAATACAGCAAACGCCTGCCAGGTTTTATCATATAAATCAAACTCATGAAGGCTATCCAAAAATATTTTATCTGCCTGACGTAAAATTGCCAAACGGGATTCGGTTACTTCCCCAATCACCCGAATTGCCAATCCGGGACCGGGAAAAGGATGACGATTTAACCATCCTTCCGGAATTCCCAATTCCTTCCCTACCCTTCTCACTTCATCTTTAAATAATAATCGTAAAGGCTCTACTACTTTCAGCTTCATCTTTTCGGGTAATCCGCCCACATTATGATGCGACTTAATCGTTACCGGGCCTCCCGCTAAAGATACACTCTCAATTACATCCGGATAAATCGTTCCTTGTGCCAACCAGGATACCTCTTGTATTTTATGCGCTTCTTTTTCAAACACCTCAATAAATACCCTTCCAATTATTTTTCGTTTGGCTTCCGGATCCGTTACGCCTTGTAAAGGGGCTAAAAAATCATGCGCAGCGTTTACCCCGATAATATTTAATCCCAATTGATGAGCATATTCCATTACCTGCTCATATTCCCCTGCTCGTAATAATCCATTATCTACAAATATGCAGGTTAAATTTTCACCAATAGCCTGATGTAATAAAGTAGCAGCAACGGAAGAATCTACCCCACCGGATAATCCACAGATTACTTTATCCTTCCCAATTTTTTCTTTAAGAGAAGATAATGTAGATTCAATAAAGGATTGTGAAGTCCAATCTCCGCGGGCATTACAAATATCCTTAACAAAATTCTGTAGGATTTTTTTTCCATCAGAAGTATGTACCACTTCGGGATGAAATTGCACGGCAAATATTTTTTGTTGTGCAGATTCAAATGCTGCATTTTCAATTTCAGGGGTGGAAGCAATCCGAATAAAACCATTGGGTATTGATTCCACTGTATCTCCATGGCTCATCCATACCTGTGTATGTAAGGCTACGTGTTGAAATAAGCTTGAATTTTCTCGTATGCCCAATTGTGCTCTTCCATATTCCCGGGATAAATGGTTGCTGACTTTTCCGTTGAATTGATGGGCAATTAATTGTGCTCCATAACAAATTCCTAAAATGGGTGCTTTGGCAAACCAGGGCGTTAAGTCAGGCTTCGGGGCATCGGGTGCATTTACGGAAGCGGGTCCACCAGATAAAATTAATCCAATTACTTCTGGAGAGGGAAGAGGTAAGGACGACCAAGGAATAATTTCAGCATATACATTTAATTCCCGCACTCTTCGGGCAATTAATTGGGTGTATTGAGATCCGAAATCAATAATTAATATTTTCTGCATTTATGTAAAATTAGAAAAAGAGCGCCGAACGGTACAGGAATTATCTACTTTTCGGAGATAAAGAAATAGATACAGAAAATTGATGAACCCCACTGGCTTTGTGGTAATTATTAAATCCATAATCAAAGGATATTCTGGAAATTCGAATTCCTCCTCCAACCCCAAATCCAGCCAATCCCCCATGATCTAGTGTTTTTAATTCTTGTCTCCGCTGATGCGAATATCCTGTTCTAAAAAAAACATATTTTCCGAAATTAAATTCAGCACCAATGACCAAATGACGTGCAAATTTATCGAAGGTGCGTTTTTTCTGCGGTATTTCTTGTCCACTTAAATCATATTCAATCGGTGCATTCGGATCTACATATAATAATTGCATAAACCGATTTAAATGAACAAAGGTCAAGGATAATTTAAGGGGCAGATGTTCTAATCCCTGCGTAACGCCTGCCTGAATTTCAAAAGGTATTTTCTCTTTAAGATCAGAATCGCTATATGAATTTATTTGTCCCCCAAAATTGCGAAGCGTTACTCCGATATTTCTGCGATGCAGGGTATCTGCATACAATGCCCCCATATCCAGCGATAAACCTGTAGAATGTGCTGTGGAGATATAACTGGTGATTAAATTAAAGGATCCTCCAATTCTTACTTTATCAAATCGTCTTGAAAAGCCCGCGGTAAAAACATAATTCGCTGCTTGAAAATTTCCAGTAGGATAATTGAGTTCATCCGCCCCTCTGAAATTTCCATAGTTAGCAAATTGTACTCCTGCATGAAAATTACCAGCGGATCGAACATTTTGGCTATAGGCAGTACTTCCATATCGGATATCTGCCAATTGATTGCTAAAGGTAAATCCGAGTTGCTTATGGCTTCTCGGATTGGAAGATGCGGGATTGCAGAAGATCATAGCCGGATCTGCATCCAGCGTAGATATATTTACGCCTCCCAAAGTTCCAATTCTGGCAGAAGCAGGGTAACGCAAGAAATCATACACATGCTGACCCCCTATTTGTCCCCATACAAAAGCGGGTAAGCAGATTGTTAAATAGATTCCGATCCTAACTCCGAAGATTCCCATCAATACAAAATAACCGAAAAATCAATTGTGTTGATAGATATATTAATAAATTGGGATACGATTTTTTCCAACCCTGCGTAACCTTTTGTACATTTAATCCCATACCCAACCTGATATGTCGGCAGCTGCCCACCTTAAATACCTGGATCCCAAAGTAGTTAGTAAACTTAAAAATATTGAAATCAGCGCAAGACTGATTGTTGAAGGGTTTATAACTGGCTTACATAAGAGTCCTTATCATGGCTTTTCAGTAGAATTTGCCGAACATCGGCCGTATAATTCGGGAGAATCTTTACGCAATATTGATTGGAAAGTCTTTGGAAAAACCGATAAGTTATATACCAAACGATACGAGGAAGAAACCAATTTACGCTGTCAGGTAGTATTGGATATTAGTGATTCCATGCGCTATCCGGATACCGGAATTAATAAATTAGTTTATGGTTCCTATCTGGCGGCTGCCTTACAATATTTAATGGTGATGCAAAAAGATGCAGCAGGATTAACCTTGTTTGATGATCAAATTCGATTTCATGCCCCTGCCAAAGCAAAAATGTCGTGGTTGTTTACTTTATATCAGGAATTAGAAAAAGTGAATGCACAAGCCGATGTTTTCACTCACCGTACCGCTACCCCATCTATCTTACATCAATTGAGCACCCGAATTCCCAGAAGGTCATTTGTGGTATTAATTACAGATTTATTTGAAGACCCTACCCGAATGGGAGATTTTTTTTCTGCCTTACAACATCTACGGCATGAAAAACATGAAATATTAATTTTTCATTTATTAGATCGGGAAACCGAACAGGATTTTAATTTACCTCCCCATACGCCGGTAATTTTAAAAGATTTAGAAACAGGAGAAGAAATACGTGTATTACCCGGGCAGATTAAAGAATTATATCGGGAAAGAATAAAGGCCTTTCAGGATTCCTTTCGGAAAAGATGTAGGGAATTTAGAATTGATTTTGTTGAAGCAGATATTCGTCAATCGTATGATAAAACATTGACCGATTATTTAATTAAGCGGCGAACGTTAATTGGATAAATATGAAACGGGCAAAATCCATTTCCCCTATTTCAAACCATTTGCCCATTTGGGTCTGGCCATTTATTCTTGCCGTTGTTACTCTTATTGTTTATTATCCTGTTTATAAATTTCAATTAACCAATTGGGATGATCAGGTGTATGTAAGCGAAAATCCTCTAATCCGGGATTTATCCTGGAAAGGAATTCAGAATATATTTTCCGCTTTTACCATGGGGAATTATCATCCTTTGGTTTTACTTACCTATGCGATTGAATATTCGTTTTTTAAATTAAATGGTGGAGGATATCATGTCACCAATTTAATTCTGCATTTTTTGGGGGGATTGGGATTTTATGCGGTATTAAAACAATTTAAATTAAGTTCTTTTGCTTCTGGGATAGGAGCTTTGGCTTTTTTAATTCATCCTTTCCATGTAGAATCCGTAGCCTGGGTAACCGAACGTAAAGATGTATTATATGGATGTGCCTGGATTTGGGCTTGGTATGCCTGGAATCGTTCGAAGGGTTACGATCAATGGTTTGGATTCGCCCTCCTGGGAATGGTGATTTCCTGTTTATCCAAAGGGCAAGCTGTTACTTTACCCGCAGCATTTTTATTTACTTATTTATATCGGAATAATAGTTTAAAAATATATCCATCTGAAATATTTAAATTATTAATTCCTGTAATTATTTCCATCGGATTTGGGATATTAGCGGTATATGCACAACAATCCGGTGGAAATGTAAGAGAAGCTTCAGATTATACTTTTTTACATCAAATACAAGTGGCTGCCTGGGGGGGAATATTTTATATAACTAGAACTATTTTTCCGGTTGATCTTCAATTCTTTTACCCGTATCCACCTTTAGTAGAGGGACAACTGCCTATTATTTTTCCGATAAGTGTGGTGCTATTTTTAGGGGTCATTATTTTAATAATTGTGGGAATTAAAAAATATTATGTGGCTGCTATATCCTTATTATTATTTGGGATATTATGGTTACCTATTTCGCAATTATTGCCCGTAGGAAATGCTATTGCTGCCGATCGTTACCATTATATTCCTTCAGTAGGATTATTTATTTTATTAGCTTGGGGAATAGATCAAACGCTACAAAATAAATGGGCATTACAAATAAAAGGAATAAGTATTATATGGATTATATTTTGGGGGATAATTTCTATACAAACCTTACCCCGATGGAAAGACCCGGAAAGTTTATGGAAAGCCGTAATTCAAGAGCAACCTAAATTAATGTTTGCGTATAAAAATTTAGCGAAATATATTGAGAAAAAAGGAAATATAAATGGAGCTATGGAGGTATATACCTCAGCTCTGCAACAAGACAGTACCTATGCAGTAGGATATAATGAATTAGGCGTATTATTAAAAAATCAAGGAAATCCGGATGCGGCTTTTAATTATTTTAATAAATCCATTGCCTTAGAACCTAAAAATAAAGAAGCCTTATTAAATATCGGTACCTGGTATGATCAACATGACCAGGCGGTATTAGCCAAATCGGCTTATTATAGGGCTTTACAATTAGATAAAAATTATGCGGAAGCATGGAATAATTTAGGTAATTCTTATTTTAGAACCGGCAATCCGGATTCAGCCTTAATTTGTGTAAATGAAGCCATTCGAATTTTTCCGCAATATCATGAAGCGTGGAATAATCGGGGAACTCAATATGCCGCTCGGGGTAAATATCCTGAAGCCTTAAAAGATTTTTCCCAAGCGTTAAATATTCTTCCCCAATATGCCGAGCCTATGTTTAATATAGGATTGGTAAAATCCCAAACGGGGCAAAATGAAGAAGCATTGGAATGGTATCGAAAAGCAGCAAAAGCGGGTAGTCCCAGAGCTATTCAATTATTGCAACAAAATGGAATTACGCCTTAAATTCCAACCAATTCATCGGTTGTAATCGGGATAAAGTTAATGCTTCCGGACTATCCGGTTCGGGGATAAATTGATATTGCCAATGTACTTCCGGGGGTAAAGACATTAATATAGATTCAGTTCTTCCGCCGGTATCTAATCCAAAGGCCGTTCCTTTATCGTATAATAAATTAAATTCCACATATCTGCCTCTTCTTAAACATTGAAATTCTTTTTCTTTAGGCGTAAATAATTTATCCTGATTTTGTTGAATTAAAGCGGTATAAATAGGATTAAAAGAATTCCCAATATTTTGAATCCATGTAAAGATATCCGTATAGGAAGAAAATAAATCTCCGGGTTTTAGGAAATCAAAAAATATTCCGCCTACGCCCCGGGTTTCATTTCGATGCGGAAGAAAAAAATATTCATCACAAGCCTTTTTAAATAGAGGATATAATTCTGCTCCACCGGTATCACAAGCCGATTTTAATTGTTGATGAAACCATTGAGCTTGTGCAGGGTCAATATAACAAGGGGTAAGATCAATTCCTCCGCCGAACCAGGCGGTACCGGTTTCTACTTCAAAATATCTTAAGTTCATGTGAATTACCGGAACAAAGGGATGCTGGGGATGAATGACCAAGGAGGTACCGGTTGCGTGAAAAAAAGCTCCTTCGGGTTGATGTAACCGAGTGGCAATTCTGTTGGGCATGGGTCCATGAATATGAGAGAATGCTACTCCGGCTTTTTCTAATATTCTGCCTTTAGATAATACTGCGGTTACCCCTCCTCCCCCGGCTTCTCGTTTCCAGGAATCGAATTGGAATTTTCCGGATTTATCTTCTATTTCAAGTTGATGACAAATCTCCTGTTGAAGATTTTTAAAATAAGTGGTGATTTCAATTAATTCCATAATCCGAATTGGGGTGCAAGATTATAAATATTTGGTGAATTGAATTAGGATTATAGGGGAAGGTAAATTAACTTTTAATTATTTCAAGGAAACCTAAAAATATTTTTAGTCGTTATCCCGTATATTTGTAGTTTTAAAAAATATGGCAACTGAAAACATCGTAAAAACTGCACCAGTTCAATTAACCGATCGGGCAGCCATCGAAGTAAAAAAAATTCGGGAAGAGAAAAACATGTCTCCTGAGTATGCCTTACGCTTAGGGGTTAAAGGGGGTGGTTGTTCGGGGATGTCGTATCTTTTAGGGTTTGATCAACAAAAAGATACAGATGAACTGTATGAAATATCCGGAGTTTCGGTTTTGGTGGATAAGCGTCATGCAATGTATATTTTGGGGATGGAAGTAGATTTTGAAGATGGCTTAAATGCGAGAGGATTTGTATTTAACAACCCCCAGGCAAAATCTACCTGCGGCTGTGGGAGTTCCTTTTCTGCCTAAACCTACGTCCTTTTCATTATTTGAGTGATCCCATCTAAAAAAGTTTCTTTTTTAGTTACCGTAGTTTCTATTTCGGGCGTATTGGCGGTTTTGTTGGGAGCTATGGGTTCTCATTTTTTAAAGTCAAGATTAAGTCCAGCCTCATTAGATATTTACCATACTGCATCCCTGTACCATTGGATTCATACGATTGTAATGCTGGTGTTAGCGGTATCCCTAAATTCAGCTCCAAAACCTAAATGGATGTGGAGGGCCAGTATTAGCATGGGTATCGGGATTATTTTATTTTCGGGCAGTTTGTATATTTTATCCATCACAGGAATTAAAAGCTTAGGAATTATTCCTCCCCTTGGCGCTTTATTTTGGATCGCAGGATGGGCGATGTTAATACCGGCAAATTCAAAATCGTAATTAATTTTAATCCTTCTAATTAAATTTTAATTCCGGTAATCCAATTCGATTTTATTTTAAAGAATACTCTTAAAATAAAAGTGAATTTAATATTCTGATTTGCACAATCAAAATTGGCTTTTATTTAATCTGAATTATAATATGAAAACAACTGATAAAATCAAGTCAATTGAGCTAGTTAAGGTACTTTGCAATTTCTTGGTCTGTGAGTTTTAAATCAGTTTTGTAAATGTAATTTTGAAAAAGCTCTACCTTTTTACCTGTTGAAAGGCATTTCGTAGACAAGGTTTCTATTCGGTTATAGTTTAGAGATGAAATCACATCAAGTAAATTATTGCGACAGGTGTCACATTTCACTGCTTATCGCAAAATATTTCTATCTCACTATAAAACTATGCTTAATGTCGGTTAAACTGAATGCCTGTCTGCCTTTGGATGGATATTCATCAATCTAATTCTCTAATCTGCTGTAATTACTATCGAGATATTTTTAGAGAATTGTCGTAGGTAAAGGAAGTCCTTTTTCACGATGGTTCCAAACTCTTCGACTTTTTTCAGCTGAATCCAGATTTTATACTGCCTAAAGTAAAATTTAATAGTAAAGCGGAAAACAGCGCAGTTTTCGGGGCGGTTAGCCTCAGAGGTCGTATCTTCGTGCCGAAATGCTAGTCCTAACTTTTCTTTCCGGCTGTATTATCAGTTTTATCTCAGCGATGCCCGTGGGTCCGGTTAATTTAGCTGTGGTGCATGCAACCCTGGTTAAAGGAAAGCTTTCCGGCTACCGACTCGCTTTCGGAGCATTAATCGTTGAAGTTGCCTATTGTGCAATTTCCTTATTTGGATTACATATTTTATCCGAACAAAAAGCTTTGGTGGAAAGTATGCAATGGATTAGCATTCCCGTTTTACTCACCTTAGGGTTGATGTCCTTATTTAAAAAAGATTTTTTAAAACGGAATTATACCCCCAAAAAATCAGGAAATGAATGGTTGACGGGAATGACCCTTACCCTTTCCAATCCCATGTTATTATTTTATTGGATTACGGTAACCACCTTGGTAAAATCCCATCAGTGGATGGAAGATCATGTGCTGGATAATATTGTTTTTTTGTTAGGAGTAATTTCAGGTTTAAGTTTACTATTTTTTGTATTAATCAGATTAAGTTCATTACGAAATAATAAAATCACTCCCCGATTTAAACGAAATATGAATTTATGGGTGGGATGGATATTTATTGGGTTAGCGTGTATTATGTCCTTACGGGCGTTTGGCGTATTTTAAATTTTTTATTTGGCGGTAGAATCTAATTGTTCTATATATTTCAATAATGCAATTTCCATAATTTCCGTGGGTTCTTTTTCCTTATTAATTACCTGAATTATTTGTTGACGGGATGTAGTATTGGCAGGAATTAATCCATTTAATAAGGCAATTAAATTTTTGCCATGTTGTAATAAATGTTGTTTTTCTTCAGAGGAATAAATTGAATTATCTTCTATTTTTTCTGGTAACCATTGAAAATTATCCCGATAACATATTTCCGATAATTCATCCCCTAAAAATGGACAATCCACCAGATATACTTTCTTTTCCGCACGGGTGATTGCAGTATAAGCCCAACGAAAATAATCCTGCAAAGTAACATTGGGATATAGGGGCTCAAAAATTACCATTACTTCTTCCCATTGACCCCCTTGGGCTTTATGTCCCGTAATGGCATAAGCATATTTAACTTGTAAGGCTGCTAAATAAGGATCTTTTTCTCCTGCTTTTCGAGGTTCTTTCTTTCGGCATTCCATTACATACCTGATTTTATCATAAGGCAAGGATGGCGCAGCAATACGTAATAAATCCAGAATAATTTTTACTTTAATTTCAATTAATTCTCCTTTTCGATTTTCTAATTCTAATTCAATATCCATCCAATCTAATCCATATTTACTTTCCATGGTTTCGGGATATATTTTTCGGATATAACCCGTTTCTCCATTGGCCAAAAAAGTAATTCCTTCTGCCTGAATTTGATAATTATTTTTTACAATCATGATTCTATCTCCTGGTCTGGGGTTGGCTTCGCCTTCAAATGCTTGTGCCCGATAAGCCTGATTAAATTGGAGCGCCATGGCATTTGAAAAAGTAACCACCACCATTTGATCTGGCTGGGCGGGATCGAATCTGGAATTAAATATTTCAAGTGCTTCCCATCGGGTTTCTACTTGAATTAAATCATGAGGATTAGGATGAATTCTTAACGAGGGTAAATTATTTTTTAATACTCTTCTCAGTTTACTGGCATTTAAATAAATACCTGAGGTTAAGGCCTGACGTTTTACTTCCGACAATTGCGCCATAAAAACATGTACGCCCAATTGTTTTTTCAGATAGGTTTCATCTAATGCAGGAGAAATTCCGGAGCCTACCGGAGGAAGTTGTGCATCATCCCCTGACAACACCAATATAGACGATGGATCACGGCTCCAAATAAAAGAGAAGATATCTTCTAATACTCTGGGTTGACCCCCTTCCCCATCTCCTATCATAGAGGCTTCATCTACCAGATAAACAGTCCCTTGGTTATCTTCATTTTCAGCTAATACAAACTTAACTCCGGTAGGAGATTCCAGGGCACGGTAAATATGTCGGTGCAGTGTCCATGCGGATCGTTTGGTTTTGCGGGAGATCACTTTAGCTGCTCTGCCTGTAGGCGCTAAAGTAATTACAGGTCTTTTTTGGGTATGGAAAAATTTAACTAAGGTGCTTAACAAAGTGGTTTTACCTGTTCCGGCAGAACCTTTTAATATAAATGCGCACTTATGTCTTTTAGCCAAATAATAAAAAGCAAACTGATGAAAAGCCCTGTATTGATGCGGGGTTGGGGAGAATTGGAATAAATCTAATAAATGTTCCGTAAGGGATTCAGGGTCTTGGAATTTATCCGCCATAATGGGGTACAAAAATGCCGGCTTACACCGGCATCTTTAGTAAATATGGTTATAATAAAAGTTTATGCTAATGCGGTTCTTACCAACTCAGCTGCATCTGCCAGCACAGTAGCAGATTTCACTTGTAAGCCAGATTCATTAATAATTTTGGCAGCTTCTTCTGCATTGGTACCTTGTAATCTTACAATGATCGGCACAGGAATATTGCCAATGTTCTTATAGGCTTCCACTACTCCATTGGCAACTCTGTCGCAACGTACTATACCACCGAAGATATTAATCAAGATAGCCTTTACATGCGGGTCTTTTAAGATAATTCTAAATCCAGCTTCAACGGTTTTGGCATTCGCTCCACCCCCAACATCTAAAAAGTTGGCAGGTTCTCCACCCGATAACTTAATAATGTCCATGGTTGCCATTGCCAAACCCGCACCGTTCACCATACATCCTACATTACCATCTAATTTCACGTAGTTCAAATTGTTTTCCCCAGCTTCTACTTCCAAAGGATCTTCTTCCGAAATATCCCGTAATGCTGCATAATTGGCATGACGGAATAAAGCGTTATCATCTAACTCAATCTTTCCATCCACCGCAATAATATTGTTGTCGGAAGTTCTGAGCATAGGATTAATTTCAATCATAGAAGCATCTGCTTCTGAATAAGCTTTATACACATTCATCAGGAAGGGTACAAATTTCTTAAAGGATTCCCCTTCAAAGCCCATGGCAAAGCCCAATTTACGAGCCTGGAAGGCTTGCAATCCTACGGAAGGATCTACCCATTCCCGAATAATTTTATCCGGATGATGTTCGGCTACTTCTTCGATGTCCATTCCTCCTTCAGTAGAAGCCATGATGATATTACGACCTTTTGCTCTGTCGAGAGTGATGGATAAATAATATTCTTTAGGTTCAACCGCGCCAGGGTAATACACATCTTGGGTGATGAGGATTCGTTGCACTTTTTTTCCTTCCGGACCGGTTTGATGGGTGATGAGTTGCATTCCCAGGATTTGTCCAGCTTTTTCTTCTACTTCTTGCAGCGACTTAGCCAATTTAACGCCTCCTCCTTTTCCTCTTCCCCCTGCGTGAATTTGTGCTTTTACCACGAACCATTCTTTTCCAGTAGGATTGGGATATAGGTTGCGAGCGGCATTAACAGCTTCTTCCACTGAAAAAGCGATGGTTCCTTCCTGAACTGGAACGCCATAACTTCTTAGGATGTCTTTGGCCTGATGTTCGTGTAACTTCATGTTGCGTTTAAGGTGAGTTAAGATGGTGAAACAATATTAACCTAAAGGGTTCAAAATCCCAAATTGACTTATCAATAGAATGTCCAACGGATGCCCGCATTCCACGACATTGCGGGGGCAAAGTATCGGCTGGAGGTCAGAGGATTGATGGAAGTTGTGGAAGGAGCGAGTCTAAAAGCGGGAAGTTGGTGATAGATATTTAAGAAAAGTGCAAGTTTCCAGGCGGGGGTTTCAACCCCAATAGCTTCGATACCCGTGGTAAGTAAAGGATAAAATCTATCGCGGTTTGTTAAACTAAAAGGGCCTTGCCATTCAGATAAATTAAAACCATTCACATTATATCGGCAAAAAGCCTGGTTCCGAATAAGGTAATTGAGTTCTGCTCCTATAACCCCTTTAAACCATTCTATTTTTAATAATGAAAATCTTACGTTACTACTAAAAGTGAGGTAATGATTCAAATTTGTACAAGGAGCTTGGTCAATTAACTGCCCGGTTCGGGTGGAATAAAATGTTCGGATATCCGGGATTCGGGTTAAGATGTATCCTGCCTCAATCATTACCCCTAATTTATTGAGGGTTTCCTTTAGGACAAATCCTCTTATATCAATACCAGGTTTGGGCGCATTTTGCTGAAACCGTATTCGAGGTTGATAAAAGCTTGTACCTGCACGAAATCCAATCTGAAATTTCTTTTGCCCCCAAGCTTCTTCAAGCCCAAACATTAACACGACTCCCAGTATTATCAGGGCTTTTTCCATGGTAACAAGTATAGTTGTTCAACTTCCTCTACCTTTTCGCACCAAGTTAATCCTACCCAAGAATTAGTCAAAGAAAACATCTTTGCTTTACGTTGGGGCAATCGAGATTTACAAATTGGATAAGATAAAATCGGCGCACTCGGATATCCTGTATTGAATACTCTAAGTTCAGGTTGTATGTCTTGTTCTATCCAGGCGATGATCCAACCTCCGGAGGTTAAGGGTAATATTTGTGGGGAATCCAAAGCAATTGTTTTTTTTGCTAAAACCCTTGCAGAGATGGGGATATGGGGTATTTCCCCTTCCCCGATTTCTCGCATACACAACAACTCCCCTTCCCGATCTGTTTCAGTTATTTCTTTCCAAAGTACGAGCATCTTTCCTTGTGAATCTGCAAGTATTTTAGGGTTAATTTGACGATGGTGACTATTGCTTAAGCGATATCCCCCATTGGGCACTAACAACCTTCCCTCATCACTTAACTTAGCCCAATAAATCTTGTCGTTTCCGGCGCCATATCTTTCTTCCGACCAAACCAAATATACCTCTGTTCCAGATTGAACCATAGCCGGCTGCCTTTGATGAGATAAGGCAGGTGAAATACATCTCCCAGAAGGTTCTTCTAAGAAGGTGTGGTCAGTGGATATTCTTTGCGTAAAGAGATTAAAATATCCATTGCGATTATCCATCCAAACCATCATTAATTCTTGATTGGAAGTTACTAGAGACAAAGGCGTATGGCTATCCTGTTTGCCACGCACCACACAAAGTCCTTCTGGAGGTAAATGGTAATTTCCATAAGCATCTACATGTTGCACATATATATCGAAGCCTTGAGCATCATATTCACGGGCATCGGTCCATACAATCCATACGCCTCCTTTTCCATCTGATTGAATAGAGGGTTGGCTTTGAGATTTTGTGTTTGAAATTAAGGGCTTGCCATTGGGGGGAAACAAAATACCCTGCGTGGGATGAATCCATTGGATAAACAGATCTTCATCTTTTTCGTTTCTACGATCAGACCATACTACCCATACCGACCCATTGGCTCCTGGTGCTATGCAAGGTCTGGTTTGGTCTGATGCCTCTTTGCATAGGGGTTGATCAGGCGAAACTTCTATATGATCATCCTGATGATAAATATGTTTATAATATAAATCGGGATCATTGGGGCTTTGTCTGTAATCTTCCCAAATCATCCATACCATAGAATCATTCGCGTTTAACAATTGTACATTCTCGATTCCTGAGCCATTCCCTTGCTGCACGGGCGTTTCGGGTATCCAAGTAAATCCTTCCGAAGATTGCACTGGAAGCCCCTGAAGATTTAAATGTTGAAGATAAATTTTAGTACCCCCAACATTTCGACCATCATTCCATCCAATCCAACATCCCCCTTCAGTATTTGAAGCAATGACGGGTGAAGATTGATTACTGGAAAAGGAACAAACAGATACACCGTTGGAAGACCAAATCGGTTCTCCGAAATTATTGAACTTAAAGGCTCGAACCTCGGTACCGAAGGGCAGATTGGCCTGACACACCACCAGTAAATCATTAAATTCAATGGTTGCTGAAAGTGCTGGAAGAGAAACGGGATAATCTGCTGAGATTAATTTTTTTCCATTCAGCTCCCATTGAATATTGCCCGGTCGAAGGCTTACATATTGCCCATAAATACAAGTGGTGTCTGATCTTTTATCTTCCCAAACCAAAATAACTTCCTGGTTTCGCTCTGCAATTACTGGATTTCGTTGATCTCCAAAAGCAGTGCAGGCAGCATATTGATAAGCCAATAGCCCTTGTTGGTTCACTCTTCCAAAATAAATGTCGGTTTCAAGATTTAGGATATCCAATTTTTCACAGGCAAAGAAGAAACCGCTAAATCCATCCGGTACAATTTTAGCTTGCTGTTGACCGGCATTTTCCATCTTCAACAAACGAACACCTTCTTTCTGAAATCGGTAATTACCTGTAGGGGTAAGACTTTGAAACCATAATTGCCATCCCTTTTTATTTCGATAATCTTCCCAAACAATATAAATTCCGCCACGAGTATCTGGGCAAATCACTGGATTTTGTTGCCAGGCAGAAGCAGGCGCAACTTGTCGTCCATTCGCTGACCATTGGGGTTCTCCAGATGAATTCAGGTATTGCGCAAAAATCCAGGATTGCCCTAATTTCTCTCTTTCTTCTTCCCATGCGATATAAAGTCCTCCGTTAGGATCGGGATAGATTACGCCCTTTTTTTGGGGATATTCTGTGTAAGTAACTTGTTTGCCTGCCTTTCCCCAAGGCATTATGCCTGCAGGGGTGATGTATTGAACCTTAACGAGATTGGATAATTCTGTTTTTTGTGTCCATTGTATCCAGGCATTACTACTGTTATCAATTTGTATAGATGGATTTATTTGATCACCCGGTTCATCACATAATGGGTAGCCTTCTCCCCTCCATAAGGGTTTACCTTCAGGGGATAAATGTTGAAGCCATAGTTTACTTTCTACGCCATTCCAAATGCGTTTTCGATAGAGAACATAAATCCCCCCGCTTTTATCTGCTTGTAAGATAGGATCTGCATAAGTTCCTTGTTTTTCTATTTCACTGATGGTAATGGGTATTGCATTTGGGCATGGCTGACCCCATGCAGGAGCAATATTTCCAATAAAAAATGTTAATACAAACGCAATACCCCAACATAATTTCATAAGATAATAAGTCTTGTTATTATAGATTAGTGATATTATTTACCATAAGATCTGGGGTTTTTAGTATCCATTTTTTCATTCCAACAATTACCAGCATTGCAATCCCAAATCCCCAAACCCATCCTGCAATTATATCTCCAGGAAAATGGGCACCTAAAAATATCCTAGAAATTGAGGTTGCTAACATCCAAATTAATAAGGAAAGTCGAATGGGTTTAGATTTCAACCAATATCCTAAAAACACTGCGAGCCCCATCGCATTTGCGGCATGTGAGGAGAAAAAACCATACTTACCCCCGCATTTATCCGGCAACCATAATTGTTGCGTAAATTCAGGAACTTGACAGGGTCGAAGTCTTTGTACTAAAGGCTTGAATAGAGAGGATGCCCCTTGATCTGTTAATAAGATGAGTACTATTACTCCTAACAAAAGATAAATAAATTTAGGATAGGGATATTGTTTATACAGTACAAACAACCAAAATATATACAGAGGAATCCAGGTAAAACGAGCAGAACAAAACATCCAAACCGCATCACTCCAAGGAGCATGTATTTGATTCAGGAATAACAATAGTTCCTGATCCCATTGAAGCAATAGATTTAAGATGCTCATCATCTAATAAGCTGTGGGATAATCTTGATAAAGCTCATACGCTAAAGAAACCATTGCCAAAATGGTAAAAGTCCATTTTAGAATTTTGGAAGTATTTAACTTTGGAAACCAGCGTTCCCATTTAGGGTGTAAAAAATGAATAAATACCCAAGCGATTCCTCCTCCGAAAATAAATCCAGCCAACACATCTCCTGGAAAATGCACCCCTAAATATATTCTGGAATATCCGATGGCTAAACCAACACATGCAATCGCAATTCCGACCCATCTTTTGCGATATTTTCCCAATAAAATCAGGGTAATCGCCCATGCTGCAGCTGTGGTCGCATGCCCGGAGGGGAAACTATGACGCATAAGTTTTTTCTGAGGAAGAGTATAAATAGGAATGGTATCTTGAAGTTCAAACGGTGGACGATTCCAATCTAAAAACGGACCGCGTTTTAATCCTTGCACCGCAAAACCCGTAACGATTAATATAATAACAAATGTTATAATAGTGTTATTTCCTTTTTTTCTCAGGAAAATCCAACCTATAGTTCCAGCCACTCCCCCATTCCCTAAGAAGGTAATCCAAGGCATACACAAATTAAATATCAAATTTCGTTGAGAATGAATTTGAATAAAACTTTCTTTATATCCCCAAAAAAGCAAAGTAACACTCAAGATCAGTAGCCCAAATCCCCAACAAATCAAAAAGCTAAGGTTAGCTGGCGTAGATTTATTAAAAATCGGAGTCATCAAACCAATAGGTAAATTTCCAGGGGTTTCCTGCATTTTGTTTAATCAGGCGGAAACGTGCACGACCTGTTCCGGTATAAATTTGTTGGCTACTTTCTACAATCGTAAGATTAAAACTGCGCACGACAGATGCCTCCGTAGCAGAAGAATCTTTTTGTAAATAATAATTCCAATCCAACGTAATTTGTTCTGTATTCCGAAACAAACGAAAGGTGGTGTTCATTTCCTGGGCTCGATCCCAATTTATCTGCACTGAATTTTGAAAATCGAAATAAGAAAAAACAAAGGATTCATCAAACATTTTCCCATACATACTGGTATCTTTCAGTTCATAGGCAGTTTTAA
>RFSG01000033.1 GCA_009924095.1 Sphingobacteriia bacterium | reverse complement strand
TTTAATCCAGATAAAGCTAAATCTACATTATTTAATAATTTTCGTTCTGCATAATGTAATAATAACTGGGCTTCCTGAGGGAAAAGTTCGCTGTTTCGGGAGGCAATTCTCATTTTTTCAATCCCTTTGTGAATATCACCTTTAAATCCTAAAAAATTAGTTAAATATTGATATTTTTCAGGAACAGCTCCAAAGCCTGCTTCAAATAAACCAATAATTTTATAATTAGGAATAAATGCAGGATGTTCCAGTTGATTAGCCTTAATTCTATTAAATGCTTTATTAATATCCCATCCAGCACTTAATTGTTTTTTACTCATAAATAGGATAATTCCTCTTAAAAAATAAACTTCCCCTTCATAATATTTACGATAAGGGGATTTTTTATCCATTTTCTCAAAAATAGATAATGCTTGATCACAGTTCTCAAAAAACAATTTCTTTAAGTTCCCATCTTCCGTTGCAAATACTTTATAAAAAAGGATATGATTTAAATAATAAGCTTTTGCATAAGGGTCATTACAAGCCCGCAAATTTTCAAGGGCGGCTTCAAATTCAAAATGCAGGATGAGTTTTTCCGTTTCTTCCCGTTTCCAAGGAGTAGTGGTTTCTGTAATCTCAAGTGCAGCCGGTTGTGGACTAGCCAACAAAAAAAAGCCCTGAAACCAAATCAGGGCTATAATAATAAAATGAAATCTCATTGGGCAATTACGCCACAACAGGTTTTTCAAAATAACTGATATCCACTAAAATCCGTCCGCAATTTTCGCAAATAATAATTTTCTTTTTCTGACGAATTTCAGCTTGACGCTGAGGAGGGATAATTGCAAAACATCCACCACAAGCGCCACGGTCTGTAGCAACAACTGCCAAACCATTCCGCATATTCGTCCGGATTTTATGATAAGCAATGGCAACCCGAGCTTCTACTTTTTTCTCAGCAGCTTCTGCTCTTTTTTGTAATTTCTTTTCTTCAGCTTCTGTCTCCCCAACAATAACATCTAATTCATCTTTCTTGGCCTTTAAATCGGAAACTCTTTCTTCCAATTTCGCACTTACTTCTTCACGTGATAATTGTACTGCCTTAATTTTTTCTTCCACAATTTTAATTTTTTTCTTGTGGGTTAAATTATCTAACTCGGCATATTCAATTTCTTTATTTAAAGCTTCGAACTCACGATTGTTTTTGATTTCGTTTTGTTGTTCAATATGCTTTTTAATGCTGACCTCATTCTCCTTAATAGATTCTTTTCTACTCTTGATTTCCTGATTCAGCTCATTAATTTCTGCTTGTAATCGCTCAATACGGGTTTGAAGCCCTGCGATTTCATCTTCCAGATCAGCCACTTCTTCAGGCAACCCCCCACGAATTCTACGAATCTGATCGATTTCGGAGTGAATTATCTGAAGCTCAGCCAATGCAGCAAGTTTCTCCTCTATGTTTTCCATGCTTAATAGTAATGAATAGGATTAGTCTGGATGGCAGACAAATGAACCGCAAAAGTAACAATTTTTTCGGACAGATATTCTACGATTAATTCTGGAGTATATTGTTCCGATTCAAAATGACCTATATCTAACAACAACATTCTCTGTTCATTCTCAAAAAACTTGTGATAAGTGATATCCGCCGTAACAAACGCATCTGCTCCTGCAGCTAAGGCTTGAGGAATTAAAAAACTGCCAGATCCTCCACAAAAAGCAACTACTTGAATTTTAGCTTCCCCATCTCTTTCAGCATATCGAATTCCTCCGCATTTAAAGGTAGTTTTGACCAACTGAAGAAAATTCTGTTTCTCCATAGGCGCTGGAAATTTCCCTATCATCCCAGCCCCATATTGTTCTACGGATTGATTCAAATTCCAAATCTGATAAGCCACCTCTTCATAAGGATGGGCTTTCTTTAAAGCTTGGACCACCTTGCCTTTAAGCCACTGAGGTAAAATCAATTCGATTTTCCATTCAGGCGTATTTTCAGTTTTGCCAATCTCACCTTGATAGGGATTTGCGCCTGTCAAAGGCCGATAAGTGCCGGCTCCCTGAAAACTAAAGCTACATTCATCGTAATCTCCGATATGCCCTGCCCCTGCTGCAAATAAAGCTTTTCGCACAGACACCAAAGCAACTTCGGGTACATAAACTTCTAACTTCAATAAAGTATCTCCTCGAGGAGATAAAACTTTTAAATCCGACAACCCCAATCGCTCCCCTATTTTTCGATTCACACCCCAACTTACATTATCCAAATTGGTGTGAATGGCATACAAACCAATACCCGCTCGAATGGCTTTTAATAAACAACGACTGACAAAGTCTTCCCCAATTAATCTTTTCCTTGCCTGAAACCAAATCGGATGATGCGAAATAATGAAATTACAATTTCGCTGAATCGCTTCTTCAATAACGGATTCAGTGAGATCTAAGGACACTAAAATTCCCGTAATCTGCGTATCAGGCTCTCCTGTTATTAAGCCTGAGTTATCATAAGATTCCTGTAAACTTGGGGAAGCCCATTGCTCTAATATTTTACATACCTCTTGAAAAATCATGCCTTACTTTTCTGTGGGATTAATCTTGAAACACCTAGCGGCCGACCACCATTTCCCTTGATGTCGTATCCACTCGGGAAACACGCCTTCAACCCTAAAGCCTGCCTTTGCAAAGGTACGTAAAGAGGCCTCATTATCTGTTCTAATATCAGCATACAAGATATGTAAGTTCAATAGGTTAAATGCGTAATCAGAAATCAACCCTAAACTTTCATTGCCATACCCTTGATTACGCAAATGAGGCTCTCCAATTAACAATCCTACCGCTGCTCGTCTGTGCAAAAGATTCATGTCAAATAAATCAACGAACCCAATCGGCTGATTTAAGTGGGAACAGATCATCAATCTTAATTGCCCAGTCTCTTCAATGGGTCGGGTCGCCTGTTCAATAAAACTTTGGGCAGTAAACGAAGAAAGGGGTTGAATCCAGGTATCCCCTGAATAGGCATCCTGACCATTCTCCCACCGCATAAACACATCAAGGTCTTGCATCTCTAGCGCACGTAATCGTACCTTCTGTCCTTGAATCATTTTAGGATAATTTGACCTTCAAATACTTTTTCCGCTGGCCCCGTTAACCAAGGCGTTTCCTTAGGAGAGGATTGAGAAACTTCTAAAACTCCTCCTTGCGTATGTAAGAGGACAGGAAATGGCACCCCAAATACCTGATTCCAAACCTGAGCTACAGCAACTGCACCCGTTCCACAACTCAGGGTTTCGGCTTCAACTCCTCTTTCATATGTCCTTACTTTAATCTCTCCTGAGGACGTGAATTCAACAAAGTTCACATTACTTCCTTCCTCTCCATATCTTGAGTCGTATCTGATCTCCGCTCCTTTTTGATTTACTGGATATGTATCTATTTCTTCTACCCATTCAATATGATGCGGTGAACCAGTATCCAAAAACCATTGCCGATCTGAAATCTTAATAAATCCCTTTGGTTTTTTCATTTCCAAAGAGATCTTATCCGAAAACAGATAGGCAGTGTGAATTCCATCCATAGCAGAAAAAACAAAGGGTTGATTTGGGGTTACCAACCCTAACGATTCAGCAAAACGGCTGAAACATCTGCCCCCATTGCCGCACATACTTCCTGGATTTCCATCGGAATTATAATAATCCATATAAATCTCCTCCCCCCGTTTTTCTAATTTAATCAGCCCATCTCCTCCAACACCCCAATGCCGATCACAAACCTTAGAAATAAATTCCGGAGAAAGAAAATTATATATCCCTTCACGATTATCTATTACAACAAAATCATTCCCACTACCTTGATATTTTTCGAACCTAATTGTCATTTGAATAATCGTACTTCCGTAAGTGAACAAAAAAACGGATTTTTACGTAAAGTTTATATTGAAATATTCCCAAATGTCAAATCGTTCAGCCTTCTTAATTGGACTCGCACTTTTTTTAGGAGGATTACTCTCCGGAGGTGTGTTGTTTAACTGGCTGATGGATCGCAAACTAGAGCAATTGCTTACCTCTACCACTTATAGAGGATCTACACCAGTTGCCCATGCTGGATACTCTACTAAAAGCGCTCTTCCCATTACAGGTACTACAGATTTTGTGGATGCTGCTGAAAAAACAACCGAATCAGTTGTTTTCGTGAATACCGTTATTTCCGCAGGAGATGGCTCAGCCTCCGGCTTTCATAATTTTTTTGGAGGAACTGAAAAAGCAAGAGCTACGGGTTCTGGTGTTATCCTTTCTGCCGATGGATATATCATTACCAACAATCATGTGGTGGAACAAGCCGAAATGGTGAATATCACCTTAAATGATAGAAGAGAGTTCGAAGCTAAAATTGTTGCCAGAGACCCGAACACAGATTTAGCAGTATTAAAGATTGATGCCAAAGGATTAAAACCCATTGAATTTGCAAATTCTGATGAGGTAAAGATTGGCCAATGGGTATTAGCAGTGGGGAATCCTTTTAATCTTACCTCTACGGTTACAGCAGGAATTATTAGTGCTAAAGCCCGGAACATCGGAATCCTTAGAAAATCTTATGAATATTCTATAGAATCATTTTTACAAACCGATGCAGCGGTAAATCCCGGAAACTCAGGAGGAGCTTTAGTAAACCTTAACGGAGAACTAATCGGCATTAATACTGCCATCGCTACTGAAACTGGATTTTATGCAGGTTACAGCTTTGCCATTCCTTCTAATCTGGTAAACAAGGTGGTGAAAGACCTAATTGATTATGGCGTTGTACAAAGAGGATTTATTGGCGTAAACATCCGAGATGTTGATGCCATATTAGCTCGTGAAGAAGGATTGGAAACTACCGAAGGTGTTTATATCACTGGAGTGAACCCCAATGGAGCTGCCATGCAAGCAGGACTTAAAGCAGGTGATATCATTCAATCTATAGATGGAATATCCACTCGGACTTCTTCTGAACTTCAAGAAAGAATTGTAAATAATCATAAACCCGGAGATGAAATTCAAGTGCAGGTATTGCGAGAAGGGAAAGAAATTACTTTCCGCCTAACCTTAAGAAATCAAGAAGGAAAACAACAGTTGTTAAGTAGCAATAATCCTACAGGAATAGAATTTTCCCCTGATGGATTAGGAGCAACTTTACAAAGTGCGGATCGAAAAACCCTCGCCCAATTAGGCCTGACAGGTGGAGTTGCTGTTCTTCGATTAGATGCAAATGGTAAATTCGCTAACCTAGGAATTGAAGAAGGATTTATCATTACTGAGATTAATCAAAATCCGGTTTTTTCACCCAAAGAGCTAATGGAAGCCTTATCTAAAGCCAAAGGGAAAGCTATCATTGAAGGTTTCAGATTAAATGGACGAAAGTCTTATTTTCGTTTAGAAAATAATTAATCTTACCTAGGCATGATTAAAACCTTAATCCCGGGCAATGATTTACTTCCCGTATGGCTCGACATTGAAAATCCAGAACCCGAGGAATTAGAAAATATTGCAACCCAATTAGGATTACATCCACTTACGGTACAAGATTCTCTTCAACCGGATCACCTTCCTAAATTCGAAAGTCAGGAAGAAGACAATGCATTTGTAATTCTGAGATATTATGATGGGAGTTGCCTCGACAATGCCGATACAATGCAGGCAGTTTCTAACAAAATTGCCATCTTCATTTCTCCTACTTTTATTTTAACGGTTCATCGTAAACCTTCTAAAATTATTTCAGATGTTTCAACTCATTTACAACAATGGAGCGAACAAACACATAAAAGCTGGACCACTTGGCAAGCCTTGGGTAGAGTAATGAGAGAAGTACTATTTAGTTACGGCCCTCAGGCACATACTCTAGATGAGAAAGTAGGGTATTATGAGTCCAGAATTTTTTTGAGGCAAAACAATCCGGATTTATTGCAGTCCATTTATCTGTTGAAAAGAAGAGCCTCAATCTTAAGAAGATTGTTGACGCTCCTCAATGAACCGGTAAATGAATTTCGCATTCAAGCTCGGAACCAACACCCGCAACTTGCTCAAGATATCAAAGATCATTTAGTTGAAATGGAAACCTTATTTGATCAATTAAATGAAGAAATGAATCAATTACTTTCTCTTTATATTTCTTTATCCTCTCAAAGAACAAATGAGGTAATGCGAATTCTTACCATATTTTCTGTTTTTTTTCTACCCTTAACTTTTATTGTAGGGGTATATGGAATGAATTTTCAATTTATGCCTGAATTATCTTGGAAATACGGTTATGCATTGGTTTGGATAGGAATGATAGCCGTAACCTTTTTTGTGTGGAGATGGTTTAAAAAGCGAAAATGGTTATAAAAGTTTTCTATTGATTTTAGGATACGGGAAGGAAATTTATATTTTCCCCTTAACTTTGAAACAACAACTTATTTAAGATATCGTGAGTTCAAGAGTTCTGCAATTTAGAGAAGCCCTAAGAGAAGCTATGTCCGAGGAAATGCGTCGAGATGAAAACGTATTTTTAATGGGAGAAGAAGTAGCTGAATATAATGGTGCATATAAAGTGAGTGAAGGGATGTTAAAGGAATTTGGCCCTCGCAGAATTATTGACACCCCAATTTCAGAATTAGGATTTACTGGGGTTGGCGTTGGCGCTGCAATGGTAGGATTAAAGCCGATTATTGAGTTCATGACGTTTAACTTTTCCTTGGTAGCGATTGATCAGGTGATTAATAGTGCAGCTAAGATGATGTCGATGAGTGGTGGGCATTATGGAGCACCGATGGTATTTCGCGGCCCTAGTGGATCCGCAGGTCAATTAAGCTCTCAACATAGTCAATGTTTTGAAAGTTGGTATGCCAACTGTCCAGGATTAAAAGTGGTTACCCCTTCTACTCCAAGAGATGCAAAAGGTTTGTTAAAATCGTCTATTCGCGATGAAAACCCAGTCGTGTTTATGGAATCAGAACAAATGTATGGGCTTAAAGGAGAGGTTCCAGAAGATGCTGAATTTTTAATCCCCTTAGGAAAAGCAGATATTAAACGACCCGGTACAGATGTTACGGTAATATCATTTGGCAAAATGGTGCATATTGCCCTAGAGGCTTGCGAAGAATTAGCAAAAGAGGGTGTATCCTGCGAAATGATTGATTTAATGTCTCTCCGTCCTATTGATTATGACACTTTGGTTCAATCGGTTCGCAAAACAAATCGTGCCGTGGTGGTAGAAGAATCTTGGCCACTGGCTAGCTTAAGCGGAGAAATTGCTTACATCTTACAAAAACGTGCATTTGATTTTTTAGATGCTCCGATATTAAGGGTGAATAGTATGGATGTGCCGCTTCCTTATGCCCCCACCCTAATCCAGGCATACTTACCTAACAAGGCACGCACGATAGAAGCGATAAAACAAGTTTTATATCGTAACTAAGTTTACTGTCTAGGGATATATTTCCCTAATTCAATATCATTTTATAATGTCAACCGAACAATGGATTCGCATAGGTTGCGCTGGCGTTTTACTCTTGGCAGCGCTAAGTATCGCAGCAATCTATTACGGCATTCAACAACTTCCTTCAACAAATGTTGCCCTCGTAATTGAAGAAAGACTTGCTGAACAAATGGTGCCTGTTGCCCTCGACCAATGGACATTTTCAAACGACTCTATTGCCCAAGAAAAGTTAAGCAACATCACGGATCGTTTGTTAAAAGCCTTGCCAAACCCTGCTTATGATTACCATTTTTATTTGGTAGAAGATTCAGAAATAAATGCCTTAACTCTACCCGGAGGACATATTGTCGTATTCCAAGGTTTATTGTGCGCTGCAGATAAACCAGAAGAAGTGGCAGCAGTTATTGCCCATGAATTAGGGCATGCGGAAAATCATCATGTTATCAATCGCATATTAACTGAATCCGGAATTAGAATCACCTTAGCATTACTATTAGGTCAAGATATGGGATCCTCCTATGAATTATCTCAATTATTAATTAGTAATTATTTTAGCAGAGAACAAGAAGCAGCAGCAGATGCCTGGGGATTTTCTTTATTAACCCGTTCAGGAATTTCGCCAAAAGCACACGCAGATTTTTTTAGAAAAATTAAATCTCAAAGAAAAGAAAATATTCCTGCCTGGTTAAGTACGCACCCAGAAGATGAATCCAGAATTAATGAAGCAGAAAACTATAAACTTCCCCCTAATTTTAAATCACTGCCATTGGATACTTTTCAATGGGCTTTTATTCATTGTCCCTAAATAGGTGATGTTTAAATATAAAGGTATTAACGTCCTAATTTTCTTATTAAAAATAGTAAAAAAGGTAATTTACAATATACTTATCGTTAATTATTAATTAATTGAGATTATTTCCCTCTTCTAATTCCAGAGTTACTTCATTGGTATCTAAATACTTTTTTAAAGCATCTTTATAAGTTCTGCCAACCGGGAGAAAGGTAGATGCAATTCTTACCTTTGATGAACTCAAGGTATTTACTTTTCGAATATTAATTAAATATGATCTATGAATTCTAATAAAATAGCTGGGCAGGGCGCTTTCTAAAAAGGAAAGTGTTGACCTTAATATTTGATGGCGTCCATCTACATAGTTTAATACAGAATAATTATCGGCTGACTCAACCCACAATAAACGAGAGAGAATAACCGGCTCTTTGCCACTGTCTGTGTCTAGGAAAAACTTATCTGCAACTTGAGGAGAATAATTAAGGGCTTGTTGGGTAATGGCCAATTTTATATTAGCAATTAATACTGCAGGTTCAATCGGCTTAATTAAATACACATAAGGCCCTGAATTAATTGCCATATTTATGGTATTGGCATCACTATAGGCAGTTAAATAAATAAAAGGTATTTTTAAATTTCGTGAAATCCAACGACCAATTTCAATTCCGCCCCGATTACCCTCTAATTCAATATCTAATAAAGCTAAATCCGTAGGATTATCATTTAAATGCGCAATCGCCTCCTCATAACTGGTGGCAATGCCAGATACTTGAAAACCTGCATGTAAACATACTTCCTTCAAATATTCAGCAATTAATAATTCATCTTCACAAATAAGAATCCGCTTCTGTTTTTTCATGCCATTAATTTTTGTTGCAGTTCAAATTCCCAGACAGCACCACTTTGGGTGTAACATTTCATTTCAGCACCAATCTGCTTGGCTAATAAAGAAATCACCTTCATGCCCATGGATCGGCTACTCTCGGGAATAAAATCTTTCGGAAATCCTATTCCATTATCTCTAATTTCAAATTTCCAACATTCCGCAGTTGTCTGATTCAAGTTAATAGTGATTTTAGGATTTTCAGGATTATTTTTAAATCCATGTTTTATTGAATTAACCAATATTTCATTCGTAATTAATCCTAAAGGAACTGCTAAGGATATGGGTATTTTTACATTCTCTAGGTCTAATACTAATTCAATTTCAGATTCAGAATCTCCTAATCCCTGAATCAAATTATCTGCTAATTCCTCCAAATACGGTTGTAATTGTATCCATTCTTCCTGACCTTCCTGATATAATTGATGATGTACAAATGAGATAGCCGTTATTCGCTTTTCCATTTCTTCCAAAAATTCCTTATCCTCCCCCTTGTCGGAATAATAAATACCTTGCAGCTTCATCATCCCAATAATCAATTGCAGATTATTCTTAACCCGATGATGCAATTCCTTGAACAAAAATGCTTTCACATGTAAAGCTTGTTCAATTTCATTATTTTTAACTTCCAATTCTTTCGTCTTTAAGGAAATATTTTTTCGTGCCTTAATTAATTGAAAATAAAGAATTACCAAAAAAATCAACGATACAGATAATATTAAAGAAACAATATAAAAATTATTGATTTCATTTTCGTTTGCAGCCAAGGTTTTATCCTGATCCAAAATAATCTTTTTATTTTGAAATTGATTTACCAAATTATTAATCAACAATAATTGATCATTAAAAACAGTGGCAGTTAAGGAATCTTTGAGCCGATAATGTTCTGCCAAATGATAATTTGCTAGGGATAATTCCCCAGTCTTTTTATAATATTCTACAAATTGGGAATGAGTCTCAACTAAATCCTGTGCTTTACCTTTAATAACCGCATCGTTTTTTGCTTCATTCAAATAATACAAAGATCTCGGAAAATAACGAGAGGCTAAATAATAACGACTCCAGGTCAGTCTAATAACATTTAACAGGGTTTCATATCCATATTCTTTTATTAATTTATCTGCTCGCATCAACAATTCAACTGCTTCGGCATCCCGGTGATAATGCAATAATACGTCGGCTAAAACAATTATTCCTTTTACATAGTATGGATTTACATTATGGTATTCCGGATGATTTCTAAAATCCTCGCTTTCCATTTCTTTCAACCCTAATAAGTAATATTTTAAGGAAGTACTATACTGCTTATGATAATATGCCATTGCCCCTAAACTTAAATGCGAAAAACCAATTAGATATAAATCATTCGTTTTAAGTTTAATAATTTCGATCGCTTTTTCTGAAAAATATTTAGCCGAATCTAGATTTCCCTGCATATTATAAATCATGGAATAGTTATTATATACTGTATATTGACATTCAGTAAGCCCCTCCTTTTCACATTGACTTAAAGCAATATTATAATGATGCATTGCAGTATTATACAATTTCAATTTATAATAAACATTCCCTAAATCTATGGCAGCAATAGGATCCGACTTATGAATAATAGATAGCGCAAATAAATATTGCTCTAACAATAAGATCATCTTTTCATATTGAGCAGATGCAAAATATAAGGAGGCTTTTATTCTGTATTTATAAGCAAAATATTCTTTTAAGTTAGATGCTTTAAGATGCAACAGTGCGATAGTATCACACCAGGTGAAATCACGAGATTGTTGGGTAGGAATTTCAAGCAGTAAGGCTTGAGAAAGATATCTGGCACGTAATTGTATATTCTTAATATTATTATCAATAGGTATTTTTTTATATTCCAGATACAACGAATCACTTTTAGAAAGCCTAACCGATTCTTCATGAGCCATTAAATTGGAGAATCCATTGAAAACAAAAACAAAAATTAAAAATCTACCCAAAGACTTTAAATTAGGGCTTCCTCCAAAGGATAAAAAATCAAAAACTAAATTGCTAAGCCTTAAAGTAACAAGTAATAAACTTGACATCAACCCATTAAAAAAAATGATTTTGGGATAGAATAAAGTACTTCTATATCTATTATATAAATGTATTGGATTGAGAAGATGAAACATTTTAAAGAATTCCTAATTCTATTGATCAGTAACATAAACAAAAGTGCTATTGATGATTATGGTAATCCTCAATAATTTGGATTTTTCGTTCATTTGTAAAATTACATTTCTTACACAATCCTCAAAAGAATAAATAAAAAACCCGGCGAATACCGGGTTAATTATTTATAGATTAACATCCTTATTTCTGAAGACTACTTCTGAGTTTCGTGAATTCTGAGGCTTTATCCATCATATTTAATTGGGTATAAATCTGAACTAAAGCATTTACGGTATATAAATCTTTAGGATCTGCGGCATGTGCCGCCTCCATATAGGGTAGGGATTTTTGGAAATAAACTTCCACTTGTTTACTAAATTCAGCTGCCTGGTTTATTTCTTCTGTTTCATTGGCTTTTTTAGAAAAATCTACTGCCTTGTTTACATACATAGCCCCCATATTATAATTAGCCATTACAGATTTAGGATTTATCGCCAATACTTTATCATACATTTTTGCCGCACTTTCTAAATCTCCCTTTTTTTCTAATAATCCTGCGTAGGCTAAATGTATTTCTTCACTTTTGGGATTATCATGAATGGCAGCTTCAAATTTTTGAATCCCTTTTTCCATATTTTGATCCCCTTGTAAATAATAATTTAATTCAAGGGTTTGTAATTCTTTATTACCGGGAAATTGAACATACGATTTTTCAATGATCGCCATTGCTTTATCTCCCTCCTTACGATCATTCATATAAAGCTCAGCTAAATCCCGATAGGCATACAACATATTTTTATCCCTTGCAGTATCTTTTCTAGTTTCATACAACTGAATAGATTTTTCTAAAGTAGGAAGGGCTTTATCGGGTTGTCCATCTATTCGATAGGCTGCTCCTAAAATAGACAATAGGCCACTATTAGCAGGAACTAATTCAACAGACTTTTCAAAATATTTAAGCGCCTGGGCAATTAAGGGTTTGAATTTTTCAGGAGTTGCAATCTGACCTACTGCCTGTTGATAATACACAAATCCAGTTTGATACATCAATGCCCCTAAAATAGGTAAACGAGCTTCAATATCTTTTGAATAAGTGGAAATATCATCATACTTTTTACATTCTTCGAACGCATGGCTTGCATCAAATAATGCCTCGGGATATTTTTTCAAGGAATTGGAATCTTTTTTAATTACGATCCCTTGAAAGGATTCTCCCAATTTAAACCAGGCCTTTGCCTTGTCTTTATTTTCAAGTAATTCTGGCTTTGATAATGCTTCTTGTAAAAGCCGTATGGCTTCGGCATAGTCTGAATTATTAACCGCCATCGAACCCGAAGTCACTTTCGATTTTTGAGCGGAAAGAGATAAAGACATCCCGAAGCATGTCATCAAAGTGACCAAAAAGATAATAGATTTCTGCATAGACCTAAATTTTGAGAACGAAAAATACAAACTATTCTACAGCTACACCAGATGAATCCGCCGGATTGATTTCATCATTTTCACTTCCAGGTTCTTCTTCCCGTTCCGCCAATCGAGTAATAGATGCGATAGAATCATCCTCTCTGAGTTTAATTAATCGTACCCCTTGTGTGTTTCTTCCAGCTTCCCGAATTTCAGAAATTGCCATTCGTATCGTGGTTCCTTTGCGGGTCATGATCATTAAATCATCCGTATCACTTACTTCCCGAATTGCAATCAATGCCCCAGTTTTAGGAGTAATTTGAATGGTTTTCACCCCTTTACCGCCTCGGTTGGTAATACGATAATCTTCAACTGCGGACCTTTTTCCATATCCGGTTTCAGATACTACCAAAACATTGGTATTTACTGGATCTTGAATAATAATCATCCCAATTACCGCATCATTTTCATCTTCCAATGTTACCGCCCGCACTCCTGTTGCCGTTCTTCCCATATCCCGAACTTTCGTTTCAGGGAAACGAATCGCTCGACCTGATTTTATTCCAATTAAAATCTCTGATTTTCCATCGGTAAGTTTTGCTTCTACCAATTCATCTCCCTCAACAATATGGATCGCATGAATTCCATTTTGACGTGGACGACTATATGCTTCTAATGCTGTCTTTTTAATCGTACCCTTACGGGTTACCATAATAATTGAATGGTTGGACAACACTTCGGGATCTGATAAACTGGTAACATTTATAAAGGCTTTTACCTTATCTTCTTTAGGAATTTGAATTAGGTTTTGAATCGCTCTGCCTTTGGTAGCTTTATTTCCTTCGGGAATTTCATAAACCCGTAACCAGAAACATCTTCCCATTTCGGTAAAGAACATCAAATAATTATGATTGGTAGCCGTAAACAAATGTTCTACAAAATCATCTTCTTTGGTTCCCGCGCCTTTAGCACCAATACCTCCCCTACTTTGCCTTTTATATTCAGATAATGGAGTTCTTTTAATATATCCTGCATGACTAATCGTGATTACGACTTCTTCATCCGCAATCATATCTTCCATACTAAAATCTTCCCCGCTGAACTCTATTTTGGTTCTTCGGGCATCTCCATATTTTTCCTTTAGCTCAACCAATTCACCTTTAATGATGGACATTCTAAGCTCTTCATTACTCAATATCTCCCGATATCCTTCAATCTTTTTAAGTAATTCTTGATATTCCTCCCGAATCTTATCCATTTCAAGACCGGTAAGGCGTTGCAAACGCATATCCAGAATTGCCTTGGCCTGAATTTCACTTAATCCGAATTGACCAATTAACCCTTCCCTTGCCTGATCGGGTGTTCTGGAGGTACGGATTAAAGTAATTACTTCATCCAGGTGATCAAGGGCAATAATAAGTCCCTCTAAAATATGGGCTCTTTTTTCTGCCTCTTCTAATTCATATTGAGTTCTGCGAATGACCACCTCGTGGCGATGATCTACATAATGACGAATCAGATCTTTAATATTCAGAGTAACCGGACGTCCGTTAACGAGGGCAACATTATTAATTCCAAAACTGGTTTGGAGCGCCGAATGTTTGTATAACTGATTTAAAACCACATTCGCCATAGCATCTCTTCGGATCTCAAATACAATTCTGAGCCCATCCCGATCCGATTCATCATTAAAATCACTGATACCTTCAATTTTTTTCTCATTCATTGCCTGAGCTATTTTCTCAAGCATGAGCGCTTTGTTTACCTGATAAGGAATTTCTGTGATAATGATTTTTTCCCGTCCATTATGTTCTTCGATCTCTGCCACTGCCCGCATGACCACCCGTCCTCTACCCGTATGAAAAGCTTCTTTTACCCCTTCATATCCATAGATAATTCCCCCGGTTGGAAAATCGGGTGCAGTAATGTGTTTTTCAATTAACTCGTCAATTGTAATTTGACGGTTATCAATGTAAGCGATAATACCATTACATACTTCTGTAAGATTATGGGGTGCCATATTTGTAGCCATCCCAACCGCAATCCCAGAGGCTCCATTCACTAATAAATTAGGAATCCTTCCGGGTAAAACAGAGGGTTCACTATCCGAATCATCAAAGTTGGGTCGAAAATCTACCGTATTTTTATCTAAATCGGTGAGCAATTCTTCTGCAACTTTCCGTAGCCTTGCCTCGGTATAACGCATAGCCGCCGGACTATCCCCATCAATGGAACCAAAGTTACCTTGACCATCTACTAAAGGATATCGTAAAGACCACTCTTGGGCCATACGAACCAATGATTCATATACCGCGGTATCCCCATGGGGGTGATACTTTCCTAATACTTCTCCTACGATTCTGGCAGATTTCTTATAGGGCCGATTACTCGCCAATCCTAACTGCGACATGCCATATAACACCCTGCGATGTACCGGTTTTAACCCATCTCTTACATCTGGCAATGCCCTCGAAACAATCACCGACATTGAATAATCAATGTATGCGGTTTTCATTTCTTCCTCTATCCCTTTTAATACAATCCGATCTCTTTCCGACATGTTTGATTTTTAACGCTATTTAAGGTTGAATAAACTTTCAACCTTCATTACTGTAAACTGAACTCTAAAAGTACGCTTTTTACAGGCCATTTCTTGTGGAAAACCCCGATTCTTTTGTGAAGAACCCACATCTTTTAAAAGTATTTTAATGCGAATCCGCAATCAAAGGAATTCCTTCCCCCTTTCGGCAGGATTCCCTGTAACTTTGCGGTAATGATTTGGACTGAAAATATTCGTGAAGCCTTAAAGGCGGTAAGAAATAATCGTATCCGGGCAATATTAACGATGCTAATTATTGCCTTTGGAATTATGGCTATCGTTGGCGTATTAACCGCTATTGATAGTATTCGCGGATCATTAGAGGGTAGTTTCACCACCCTGGGTAGCAACACTTTTAAGATTCAGAACTACGAATCTTCCGTACGGATCAGTTCAGGGGGTAGCCGTAGAAAACGACCCAGGCCTATGCCTCCCATTTCATTTCAGGAAGCCTTTCAGTTTAAAGAACTATTTTCTTCGGATGCACCTGTAGCCGTGAGCCTCTCAGCTTCGTACACCGCTACTGCGCAATACAGAAATCTAAAAACCAATAATAATCTGGACTTACGCGGGGTAGATGAAGCTTTTCTGCTAACCGAAAATTATCAAATTCAGGAAGGTCGTTTTCTTACCCGAATTGATGTTCAACAAGCCTCCTCGGTTGCAGTAATTGGAAATGAAGTGAAATTAAAATTATTTCCAACTTCCTCTCCTATCGGAAAATCAATTACAGTGGATGGCATAAGGTATCTTGTAGTTGGACTTTTTGAAGCTCGCGGAGCATCCTTTGGATCAGGGGGAGATGAAACTGTAGTTATACCCGTAACTACCGCCCGTAAAGGCTATGGAAGTCAAACAGACTCTTATGGCATTTCCGTATTTGTTAAAAATGCCCCCTTTATGCCCAAACTTATTGATGAGGCTATTGGAAAATTTCGGATCGTGCGAAAACTTAAACCAGGTGAAAAAGATGACTTTTCAATTTCCAAAAGCGACACCTTCGTAAACTCTTTGTTAGAAAGCCTAATCGCCTTGAGGGTAGCAGCCATAGCTATTGCCGTAATTACTTTAATGGGCGCCTCAATCGGATTAATGAATATTATGCTGGTTTCTGTAACAGAACGTACCCGGGAAATTGGAATTCGAAAAGCCTTAGGGGCTACGCGCAAACAAATTCTTTTACAATTCCTTACGGAAGCCATTGTGATTTGTCAATTAGGAGGCTTAATAGGAATTGTGTTCGGCCTTAGCATTGGAAATGTAATGAGCATTTTATTAAATAGCCCATTTGTGATTCCCTGGGATTGGATGCTGCTGGGAATAACTATTTGTTTTGTTGTTGGATTAATTTCTGGTATTTATCCTGCTCGTAAGGCTTCCTTACTGGATCCTATTGAATCGCTTAGGTATGAATAAAAACTGGAGAGGATAGACATTTGCCTTCACCTCTCCAGTTCATTATTTAATAATAAAGATATATTATATACTACTTATAATATATATGCCCAATATTATATATTACATATAGGAATAAAAGCCTTTATTACTTTTCTTACCTAAATGTCCGGCAGTAACCATATTTACCAGTAAAGGACAAGGAGCATATTTAGGATTACCGAATCCATCGTGTAATACCCGAAGAATAGCCAAGCACACATCTAATCCAATAAAATCAGCCAATTGTAATGGCCCCATGGGATGTGCCATACCTAACCGCATCACGCTATCAATCGCCTCACGCGTAGCAACCCCTTCATGTAAGGTCCAAATGGCTTCATTAATCATCGGCATTAAAATTCTATTCGCAACAAACCCTGGATAGTCTTCACTCATTTCTGGGGTTTTTCCTAAATCTTGGGTAAGGGCCACTATCGCTTGAAGAACCGTATCAGAAGTATTATATCCCCGAATAATTTCAACCAATTTCATAACCGGTACAGGATTCATAAAATGCATCCCAATTACTTGTGAACTTCTTTGGGTAACACTTCCAATTAAAGAGATGGAAATAGAAGAAGTATTGGTGGCTAAAATGGTATCTCTTCCACAAAGGGTATCTAACTCTTTAAAGATTTTTAATTTAAGCTCAACATTTTCGGTAGCCGCTTCAATCACCAAAGCACATCCTTCAACCCCTTCGGCTAATGTTGTATGAGTGTGAATAGCTCCTAAAATTCGGTCTTTGTCGGCAGAAGTTAATACCTCTTTTTTAATCTGACGGTCAATATTTCCTCCAATCGTAGCCAACGCTTTTGTCAATGACTCAGGGGAAACATCAATTAAATGAACACTGTATCCAGCTTGGGCAAACACATGCGCAATGCCATTTCCCATTGTTCCGGCGCCGATAACGGCAATCTTTTCGTAAGCAGAAATCATATCAGTAGGGTGTTGAAACTGTAAATTAATAAAGAAAGGATTTACTCAGGTTTTTTAATTGGGGGCGGAGGCAAAACTCCACTTCTTTGTTGTCGTTTATAGGGTTTATCATATTCCCGTAAAATATCTTTAGCTCTTCTTTCTGCGATTTTTGAATCCACTACTCGTATATTCCGAAGAAAAATAAAAAATCCCCCTTTTCTGCTGATATACGACAAACAATCATAAGACCCATCCGGACCAAACGTTAACATTTTCTTGGGATTATCTTTATTGGGTTGAGATAGATGATCAAACACCAGCATCTCTCGGTCTTTATACGGAAAACGTAAGGAAACTTTATCCATATTCAATCGAAAAAACGCATTATCAGAATACTCGAACACCACACGATATTTAGGAAGTTTTTCAAAGAAAAAAACCGGGGCACCTAACACCACTCTGGAACTATCTTGGGGATCCCACAAAAGTACATCAGCAATTTTATAAGAAGAATAAATCGTACCCCCATTCCATCCTAACAATAAATAATTGGTCCATTTTTCTTTTACAATTTTTCCAGAACCATCAAAGGCTTCCCGCTTGCCTTTGGCAGGCAAGGCTATCAATTTATAATATAAGGCTCCATACCAATGTTGATTATCATATTGACGATTTTCACTATACCTTTCAAAGGTTTCAGAATTATGCAAGGGGATAACTAGGATGGTGTCTTTACCATTTTTTTGACGATACTTTCTCTGGACCAAGCAATAATATAAATGGTCTTGATCCTCATCTACGATATACCAAGAGAATAAACGGAAAGACCCATCTGGAGCAGTAAGCTTGGACAAGGTTATGAGGGAATCAAATGGATAAGTAAAACTTTCAGGCATAGAAAGAACTTCCATCAACCCTTTTCCAAAAGTTTGATTTAAGGCGAACTTTTGAACCGTTGAATCTCCATTCAAAACCTCATAGGCCATAGGAGCAAGTCTTAACTCTGCCTCCCGAATTACCTCCATAGCCGAAGGAAACGGCTGTGCAGATAAATGAAACATCACCCCAAGATTAACAATGAGGATGAAAAGAAAAGAAAATTTGCAAAGACGGAAGTCCGTCATGAAAATCAGAGCAATTCTACAACAACAGCACTAGCACCGCCACCTCCATTGCAAATCGCAGCAGCACCAAATTTTCCGGATTCTTTCTTCAAAGCAGTAAGCAAGGTTAGAATAATACGTGCACCGGAAGCCCCAAGTGGATGCCCTAATGCAACAGCACCTCCCAAACTATTTACTTTTTTAGCATCTAGCTTTAAAATTTTATTGTTTGCTAAAGCAACAGATGAAAAAGCTTCGTTGATTTCAATTGCATCCAAATTGCCAGTATCTAATTTCGCTTTGTGCAATGCCTTAGGTAATGCATCTGCTGGAGCGATTGAAAACCATTCTGGTTCGCGAGCTGCATCCGCCCATGATAATATTCTAGCGATGGGTTTTAATTGAAACCGATCAACGGATTCCTGGCTCGCTAACATTAGCGCAACAGCCCCATCATTTAGGTTAGAAGCATTCGCTGCCGTAACCGTTCCCCCTTTTTTGAAAACCGGAGAAAGGGTCGGGATCTTATCAAAAAACACCTTGAAAGCATCTTCATCCTGATTAAAAACAATTGGATCTCCTTTTTTCTGAGGAATAGAAACTGGAACTATTTCCTGATCAAACAAACCGGCTTTAATGGAAGCTTGCGCTCTATTATAAGATTCAATTGCATATGCATCTTGATCTTCTCGTGTCAATTCATATTTATCCGCGCACAGCTCTCCACAATTGCCCATATGGAAATCGTTGTACACATCCCAAAGACCGTCTTTAATTAATCCATCGGTGAGTTGCCCATGACCTAATTTCAGACCATTTCGCATCGGTAGGTAATGCGGTACATTGGACATGCTCTCCATTCCCCCAGCTACTATAATATGGGCATCTCCATTTTGAATTGCTTGCGCCCCCAACATTACAGCCTTCATCCCAGATGCACATACCTTATTAATAAGCGTACAAGGGGTGGTATTTTTTAAGCCTGCACCTAATGCGGCTTGCGTAGCAGGAGCTTGACCTAAATTAGCAGCCAACACATTCCCCATCAATACTTCATCTACATGATCTAAAGGTACCCCAGAACGTTCCATTACCGCCTTAATAGCGATAGACCCTAATTGAGGGGCAGTAAAACCAGCCAATGAACCGCCAAATGAACCAATTGGGGTGCGCGCAACGGCAACAATGAATACTTCTTTTTTCATACAGGAGGAATGTTCCAAAAATTATTTGATGCTTCAAATTTACCACTTTCCCCGGCCTCACCAAAGGTTGAATCTTCTTCCACAGGTTGTGTTCTATTAATCTCCCTTTTTTGGTTAGTTTTGACTCCACAAAACATATCTGTTTTGGATAAACTCCGAAACCTTCTCCTATATCTCATCGCAGTCAGCGAAAGACGAAAGTCCCTCATCAGAGTTGGACTCGTACTCACTTTTGTAGGAATTACTGCGTTCATTTTACCACAACCTGCGGTAATGGAATTCAGCTATGAAGTAGGCAGACCGTGGACAAATGAAAGCCTTGTCGCTCCTTTTGATTTTTCTAAGGAAAAACCAGAAGATATTTATCAACAAGAAATTAAAGAAAGAATTATTGAAGTACCCGAGGTATATTTATTAGAATCAAATGTCATTTCTAAAGTAAAGAGAAACATCGAAACATATTTAGACGAAACTACCATCCTATTAAAACAATATCGCCAAACAATAAAACAAAGTCAAGAAGATAAATCTGAAAAAATTGCTGAAAAATTAGCAAAACTTAATCCCCCAATTTTAATAGAAGAAATTCCCTTAGAAGATTTGGATAATAAATATATTGATGAATTATTGCCTAAATCAAGAGAAATTCTAGATCGATTATATCAAAATGGAATATTATCTAAATTAAAATCAGATATTTCATCTAATTCCTTATCCTTAAGAAATTCTGCCTCGGAAGAAGAATTAAGAGGTAAAGAGGAATTATTGGATATGGAAGAAGCAACTGAATTAATTCAACAGGGCAGTCAAGAAATTGCACTGGGAAATATTCTTAAAAATATATTAACCAAAGAAGTAAAAGTTAATTTTATTATCAATGAAGATTTATTTCGCGAAGACCGAGAAGCCGCTAAAGATAGGGTTCTTCGAAATTATGGAAAAATAAAAAAAGGAGAAGTAATTGTTTCCAGAGGACAAATCGTTTCTGAAGATATTCATGTAGCTATTCAATCTTTGGTGCATACTAAACAAGGCGAAGGTAACGGATTTAATTATTTTTCAGTAGGCTTAGGAAAATGTCTAGCCATATTATTAATGGTATCTATGTTAATTATATTCCTAAGAACGCATAGATCCAGAATATTTTATCGTAACCGAAAATTAGCCTTATTATTATTGGTAGTATTTATGGTTACGGTATTATCGGTTTTAATGATACAAATTAATTACCAGGTTGGGTATGCCTTAAATTATTTATACCTCGCTCCAGTTTGTATGGCGCCTATATTAGTTACTGTTTTCTTTGACGGAAGATTGGCGATGTTTGTAAATGTATTGGCTGCATTTATTATTGGAATGGTAGCCCCAAATGCCTATGAATTTGTTTTTATTCAAGTATTAGCTGGAACCACCGCAGTATATAGCCTACGAAAATTCAGAAACAGATCTGCCATATTAAAAACTGCCTCATGGATCTTTTTAACCTCCGCCACTGCTTATTTAGCCTATAATTTATTTATTAAGGGAAGTTTTGAATCTATTGCTTATGCTAACTTAATATTGTTAGCAATTAATGCTTTATTGAATATTATTATTTATCCTTTAATATCTGTTTTTGAAAGAATATTTGGGATTACTTCAGATTTAACCTTTATTGAATTATTAGATACACAACATCCTGTATTAAAAGAGTTATCCTCCAGAGCACCTGGCACCTTTCAACATAGTTTGCAAGTAGCAAGTTTGGCTGAGGCAGTCACCGATCAAATTGGAGGGAATGGCTTGAAAGCACGAGTTGGCGCACTTTTTCATGATATTGGCAAAATGAAAAACCCCAACTTTTTTATTGAAAATCAAATGCCAGGAATTAATCCTCACCACGAATTAACGCCTGAACAAAGTGCTGTAATTATTATTGGGCATGTTCAGGAAGGATTAAGATTAGCCCGGGAATATAATCTACCCTCCGAAATTGTTGACTTCATCCGTACCCACCATGGTACTTCCAGAGTAGAGTATTTTTACAGAACCCATTTGCAAAAATTTAGGCAACTCCCAGATACCAATGATTTTAGTTTCCGATATAAAGGACCCTTACCGCCAACTCGTGAAACTGCTGTCGTAATGGTAGCCGATTCTGTTGAGGCTGCCTCACGTGCCCTAGCAAATCCTACCGAAGAAGAATTAAAAGAATTGGTAGAACATATCATTCAATATAAAATCCAGGAACAACAATTCGAAAATTGTGGCATTTCCTTCAGCGATGTTCGCAAAATGAAAGAAATCCTAACCCGTATGTTAATCTCCATTTATCATCATCGAGTGGAATATCCGAAATAATCAGGTGCATTTCCTCATTATTTTAAACCAGAATTATACTTTATATACAGTCTTCTTCGTACTTTTGACTAAACCTAACATCACTAAAGTTTCCATATGAAAAAATTAATGCTACTTTCCTGTTTGCTCATATTCTCTTCAGTAACTTGCTTGTGGGCACAAACTCCTGAAGGAGGTCCTTTACAATTTGATAAAACTACCCACGATTTCGGAAATTTAACGGAGGGAGATCCTGCCACTTATACCTTCAAATTTAAAAACACAGGGTCAAAAGATATTGTACTTCAAAATGTAAAAGCATCTTGCGGATGTACTACCCCAAAATGGACTACCGAAGCCGTAAAACCTGGAGCTGAAGGTGAAATTCAAGTTTCTTACAGTACCCCCGGTCGTTTAGGTCAAATTAATAAGTCAATTACCGTAACTTATGATACTGCCCAATCCCCAGTATTTTTATACATCCGTGGTAATGTAGCTCCTAAAGACACTGCAACTGCACAACCTGGAACAACTCCAACACCAGCGCCTCATAACCATGATGGACATAATCATGGTCCACATGGATCAATCTTAACACCTGCTTATCCTGGTTTCAGAACTGGTTCAACTTACAACACTAACGCCACTTTTGCAGCCATTCTTGCAAAAGAAAACTATAGCCTGTAAGTCTTTTTAAGCTTATCATAGTTCCTTGATATGAAACTTTTATTAGTTCTGATTTCTGTTGTTTACCTTTCAGGTAGCCTCTTTGCCCAACCGGGTTCAGGTATTCGATTCCTTCAAGATACACACGACTTTGGACAAGTGAAAGGAGGAAGTAAATCAAGATTCACTTATAAGTTTGTTAATGTCAACAATCAACCGGTATCCTTAAAAACTGTAAAAGGTTCTTGTGCCTGTACCCTTCCCATGTGGTCAGAAGCACCTATTGCACCTGGAGATACAGGAGAAATTATAGTTGAATTCAGACCCAAAAAAGATAAAGCGGGACCTTTTACAAAATCTGTTCTGGTTCAAACCAATACCGGAATTGGAACTGAAATGGTGTTTCTGAAAGGCGAAGTAATTCCTCAAAATCCATCAAGTGCTTATCTAAATCCTACCTATTATTATCGTCAAGGATATTTGGTGTTTGAAATGCCTACCCTAAATATCTCTGTACTTAAATCTAATGAACAAAAGTCAGCATGGATACGCCTGCAAAACACTTGGAAAAAACCAGTATCTATTAGCTTTTCGCCTGATAACACCAATATTTTAAAAGTAGATTTTACTGGCAACAAAGTGATTGCGCCTGGGAAAATTGATTCTTTCCAAATCATTGTCGATGGTACTTTAATTAAAAAAAGTGCTGATGGTTTTTTTAGTGACACCTTACGATTAGTGAGTAATGACCCTGCAGAAACTGCACAAAAGCTACCCTTAATCGGCAGTTGGCAGAGGGTTTATACCCCAGAAGAATTAGAGTCTGCACCTAAGATAAAATTCGAACAACCAGATTTTGAAGCTGGAAAGGTAGTTCAAGGTGATAAACTTAATCACTCCTTTAAATTTACCAATACTGGGAAATCCAATCTTCTAATTTTAAGTGCAAAACCCTCTTGCGGATGTACCGCTTCTGCACCTGAAGACACCGAAATTAAACCAGGAGAGTCTTCCCAAATTAATATCACCTTCGATTCAAATGGCAGAAATGGAGCGCAAGTAAAAAGCGTGACAGTTACTTCGAATGACCCAGTAACCCCAACAACTATTCTCACTTTTAAATGTGAGGTGGTTGCAGATCCTTTCCGCCAAGGAAATGGACCGGTGAGTAAATAAATTCACACCCATTAATTTATTGTAACTTTGTAAACTAGCCCTTCGTTAAGAAGGGCTATTAGTTCTTTGGAAGGGTAGATAAATACCAGTCCAAAATTCAACTGAATTAAGTTGGGTTTTATGTCAATGGGGGTGAATGGATTAGACGGGTTGCGACAGGATGAGGTAAGCATGCAGTGCGTTGTGGGCCGTGCACTTAAAAGAAAACCTTCGTTCGTCTAACTGGCGAAAACACTTACGCGCTAGCCGCCTAATCAGGACGATTAGGCCTTGCTGGCTGTCTCTCGGGTGACTTGCCTGTCACTTACCCTTTGAGGCATCGTATCCGGACAGGATCGGTTGCTGACGTCTTTAAAGTAACTTAAACACTAAAGGCTGGCTTTCAGTTTTAGTTCGTCTGTTGTATGTACTGAAGGCAAGATTCTATAACAGAATAAGCATGTAGAAAACCCCATTGCTTCCTTCACCGGACGCGGGTTCAACTCCCGCCACCTCCACTTCTTACAAAGCCCTTGCAGTGCAAGGGTTTTGTATTTTATCTCAATGGGAAAATCGAAACACGATGTCTAAGCAATTGTTTTTTAAGCTATTATAAGTGAATGCGAATATCATAAATAATAACAGAGCCTATGTATTTATTATATCCAATGCTAATGTTATAAGGCAAATATTTGGTTTTCAGTTACTGAATAAAATATTTTTTCTAAAAATGATTTAACGGAATTAAATCTGAATTTAAAAGACTATGTGTTGCCGTTAAGAACGGCCTTCACAGACTTTGCAGCATCAAGAACTGTTTTTTCAAAGGGCATTGGTTTCCAATTAAATGTGTGCATTGTTTCACTAATATCTGCTTCTATAGTGTTTCCAATAAAAGGCAACATTCCTTTAGCCTCATCATTAAACTTTGCCATAAATTTTAGTAAAAAAGTCGGTGCCAATTTGCTGCTTACTTTATCATATCCGTCTGATATTAAAATTTGTGCGATTTCTTGAATTGCATGAGGTTTTTCTGAAGTAACAATGAATCGCTTGCCGTTCGCTTTTTCATTTTCTAAGGCTGCCACATGAATAGTGGCTACATCTCTCACATCGGACATAACTGAATAAGCTCGAGGCAACATAGGTACTTTTCCCGTAATTAATTTTTTGAAAAAATCCATTGCCTCAGTTGCTAAATTACCTGTGAGGGTAGGGCCATAAATAGGACCAGGATTTACAACTACTAATTCCAACTTTGTATCAACATTTTGATTTTTGATGAATTCCCAAGCGCTTTTTTCAGCTAGCGTTTTACTTTTAAAGTAGGCAGTTACGGTTTTCTCATTAACATCAGTCCAACTATCTTGATTTAATTTTACTATACCGTGTTTCCCTCCTTGCATAGCTACTGTTGAAGAGGTAAGCACAACTCTTTTAACTCCTGCTTTTTTTGCAGCTTTTAATGCTCTTAATGTACCCTCAACCGCCGGCTTGATTAATTCATTTTCGTCTTTTGGAACTTTTACCACAAATGGCGAAGCAATATGTAATAGATAATCACATCCTTCCATGGCCTTGTCCCAACCCGCATCTTTCATTAGGTCTAATTCACAAAATTCTAAATTACCTTTGGGGTCAATTTCTTTTTTAATGCCAATTGTTACTTCATCTGTTTTAGATAAACTCCTTACAGAACCTCTTACCGCATAGCCTTTTTTTAATAATTCGGCCGCACAATGCTGCCCTACAAATCCCGAAATTCCGGTTACTAATACTTTTTTCATATTTTACGTGAGTTTAAATTTTTATATAATAAAACAAACTTAGAAATCGCCTACGCTTGGTTTATAAAAGTGAAAACAACAAATTAAATTCCTGGTATTATTACTACTCTACCTGCCTCAGATTGTAGTTCATTAATGCGAAGGTTTTTGTAGGGTTGATACTCTTCTGAGTTGTACCAACCTTCGGCAGCTTCCATACTAGGGAATTGAAGCACGGCAGCCCAATTTCCATTCCAATCTCCTTCTTTTACTTTTGGTGCAGGAGTTCCTGCAATCATTTGCCCGCCACTTTTT
>RFSG01000032.1 GCA_009924095.1 Sphingobacteriia bacterium | reverse complement strand
GGATTTAAATCATTGAAGTTAAGTCCGGATAAACTCTTTTCAGAGAATTTACGCCCAGAAGGAATAACTTCCTCATTGTATTTATTTTTTACGCTACTAGATTTATTCTCCCCTAATACCCTCATTAATTTCTCTAACATGAGTTTATTAAGGTCGGAGATATTCTCGTTGTATTTGGTTTCTAAATCCCCAAGAAGTTTCTTCTCATTGGTTTTACCTTTTCCGGTTTCTTTACGGTCTTTAGAGAATAATTTATTATCAATTACTACTCCTCTTACGGATGGAGGTGCTTTTAAGGATGCATCTTTCACATCTCCTGCTTTATCTCCGAAGATTGCTCTTAATAATTTTTCTTCAGGGGTAGGATCTGTTTCTCCTTTTGGAGTGATTTTACCAATCAGGATATCTCCTTCTCTAACCTCGGAACCTACTCGATCTAGGTTACGGGTTGCGTCTTCAGATACATTTGGAATTTCAGAGGTTAATTCTTCTTGTCCTCGTTTTGTATCTCTCACTTGAAGTTCGTACTCGTCAATATGTATGGAAGTAAATACATCTTCCATTACAATTTTTTCAGAGATTACGATAGCATCCTCAAAGTTATATCCCTGCCAAGGCATGAAGGCAACCAATAGGTTTTTACCTAAGGCTAGTTCTCCTCTTTCGGTGGAATATCCTTCAACTAATATAGTCCCTTCTTCTACTTTGTCTCCTGTTTTAACGATTGGTTTTAGGTTAACGCAAGTAGATTGATTGGTACGATTAAATTTAGGAATACGATAGGTGACTACGTTACTATCAAAGCTAACTAGTTCCTGATCGGAGTTTCTTTCGTAACGGATGGTAATAGAGTTTCCATCTACATAATCAACGATTCCATTTCCTTTGGCAACCATTAAAGCACGACTATCAACAGCTGCTCTTTGTTCAATACCTGTACCCACAATTGGAGCTTCAGATTTAAGCAAAGGAACTGCTTGACGTTGCATGTTTGAACCCATCAAGGCACGGTTCGCATCATCATGTTCAAGGAATGGGATTAAAGAAGCTGCTAGAGAAACGATTTGATTAGGAGCAACATCCATGAAATTTATCTCATTTTTTGCCACTCTAGGGAAATCGCCTTGTGCTCTTGCCTTTACTAGGTCCTCTGTAATATTTCCTTTTTCATCCATCTCAATCTGAGATTGAGCGATGATGATATTATCTTCCTCCTCGGCGCTCATATATCGGATATCATCAGAAACCTTGCTGTCTTTTACAAGACGATATGGGGTTTCGATAAATCCCATATGGTTTACTTTGGCATAAACACAAAGGGAAGAAATCAAACCGATATTGGGACCCTCCGGAGTTTCAATAGGGCATAGCCTACCATAGTGAGTATAGTGAACGTCACGTACTTCAAAGCCCGCTCTTTCTCTGGATAACCCACCTGGACCTAATGCAGACATCCGTCGCTTATGGGTAATCTCAGCCAAAGGATTGGTCTGGTCCATAAACTGACTTAACTGATTCGTTCCAAAGAAGGAGTTAATTACACTTGATAAAGTACGCGCATTAATTAAATCAGCAGGAGTAAACACTTCATTATCCCGAATATTCATTCTTTCCCGAATGGTTCTTGCCATTCTAGAGAGACCAACTCCGAATTGAGCATATAATTGCTCTCCTACTGTTCTAACTCTTCTATTACTTAAGTGGTCAATATCATCCACGTTTGCTTTACTATTCAGCAACTCGATAATGTATTGAACGATTCGAATAATATCGGATTTGGTAAGAACTTGAGAAGTTTCATCTGATTGAACGTGCAAGCGTTTGTTTAATCGATATCTTCCTACTTCTCCCAAATCATATCTTTTATCTGAAAAGAATAATTTATCAATAATACCACGTGCGGTTTCCTCATCCGGAGCTTCCGCATTACGAAGCTGACGGTAGATTAATTCGATGGCTTCTTTTTCAGAATTTGAATTGTCTTTTTGAAGCGTGTTGTAGATGATGGAATACTCACTTGCGTTTGCATTTTCAGTAATAAGGATAACAGATTTTTGACCTGATTCACCTATTAAATCCACATCTTCTTCCCGAAGAATATGATCTCTTTCGAGCAACACTTCGTTACGGGTGATACTAACTACTTCACCAGTATCTTCATCTACGAAATCCTCATTCCAGGTTTTAAGCACCCTAGCAGCAAGTTTTCTACCCACTGCTTTTTTAAGATTTACTTTAGTGGCCTTTACCTCTTCAGATAAACCAAAGATTTCAAGAATATCTTTATCCGTAGAATACCCAATTGCACGAAGCAAGGTGGTTACTGGGAATTTCTTTTTACGGTCGATGTAAGCATACATGACGTTATTGACGTCGGTAGCAAATTCAACCCAAGAGCCTTTAAATGGGATAATTCTAGCTGAATACAAACGAGTTCCGTTTGCATGTACATTTTGTCCAAAGAACACCCCAGGAGAGCGGTGAAGTTGGCTCACAATTACCCTTTCAGCGCCATTAATAATGAACGTTCCACTAGGGGTCATGTAAGGGATATTACCCAAATACACTTCCTGAACTACCGGTTCGAAGTCATCATTTTCAGGGTCAGTGCAATAGAGGTAAAGTTTAGCCTTGAGGGGTACGGCATACGTTAAACCTCGTTCTTTACATTCTTCTATATCGTATTTAGGTGGATCGATATAATAATCCAGAAATTCCAGAACGAAATTTTCCCTAGCGTCGGAGATGGGGAAATTCTCCTGAAATACTTTGTGCAGTCCTTCTATTTCCCGTTTATCAGGAGGAGTTTCTAGCTGCATAAACTCCTTAAAAGATTTGATTTGAATTTCCAGAAGATCTGGATAATCCACCGGTTTCTTCAGTTTGGAGAAGGAATGCCGGTTGTTGGTATGAATGTTTGCTAACATGCGAAGCGTAGTGGAATAAGAATAAGAACCAGAAGCGGCCGGGCGGTGGTTTCGGTTATAATCTATTGATTATCAATCCGAATTACAGTAACCAGACAAAGCAAAGCATAAAACGCCAAAAGACCTGTAATTATTATAACAGGTCTAAGGGTTGGTAAATGCCCCTGTTGTTTGCAAAACAGGGGCATTACCGGATTACTTAAGCTCGATTTCAGCACCAGCTTCAACCAGCTGAGCTTTAATGTTTTCAGCTTCCTCTTTGGATACGTTTTCCTTAATATTACCAGGAGCGTTATCCACCAAGTCTTTAGCTTCTTTAAGCCCAAGACCTGTAATATTTTTTACGACTTTAACTACTTCCAATTTTTTCTGACCGACTGCTTTAAGCACAACGGTGAATTCAGTTTGGACAGCAGCTGCGGTTTCTGCACCAGCGGCACCGCCGGCAACCATTACTGGAGCAGCAGCAGCGGGCTCAATGCCGTAATCATTTTTAAGAATGTCAGCTAATTCATTAACCTCTTTTACTGTAAGGTTAACTAACTGCTCTGCAAAGGCTTTCAAATCTGCCATAGGGTAAAGGATAAATGGTTCTTAGTTATTCTTTTCGGAAAGTGTTTTCAATATTCCAGCAAGTTTATTACCTCCCCCTTGAAGGGCAGAAATAACATTCTTAGCAGGAGATTGCAATAGCCCGATAATCTCGCCAATCAATTCTTCTCTGGATTTTAATGCGACCAAAACATCGAGGGAAGCGTCACCTAAATAAATAGATGACTCGACATAGGCGCCTTTTAATACCGGTCTGTCTTTGGTTTTTTTCCGGTAATCCTTAATAAGTTTGGCGGTCTTATTCGGGGTTTCTTTAATAAAAAACACAGCAGAAGTTTGTTTTAATGCAGGGTAAATCCCCTCATAACTTCCTCCTACTTGTTCTAATGCTTTTTTTATTAGGGTGTTTTTAATCACCCGCATTTCTATATCTGCTTGAAAACAAAGAGATCTAAGTTGATTAACTTCGGCAACAGTTAATCCCCCAGTATCAGCTATATAAAATGATGGATAGTCGCGGAACTTTTCAGTAAGTTCTTTAACGTATACTAGTTTTTCGTCTTTTGTCATGTCAATTTCTTACCTAAAGGGTTAAACACCAACAGAGTTATTTTCAATTTTAATCCCCGGCCCCATGGTGCTGGTAAGATAAATAGAACGGAAGTAAGTACCTTTTGCAGCAGTTGGCTTTAATTTGTTAAGTACCTGAATCAATTCCTTGGCATTTTCAGCCAATTGATCCACACTAAAGTTTAATTTTCCAATGGTTGTATGAATGATTCCAGTTTTATCCACTTTAAAATCAATCTTACCTGCCTTTACTTCCAGAACGGCTTTAGCAACATCCGTTGTAACGGTACCGCTTTTAGGATTGGGCATTAAACCTCTCGGACCTAAAACTCTTCCCAAGCGACCTACTTTTGCCATTACATCGGGGGTACAGATAATAACATCAATATCTGTCCAACCTTTTTCGATTTTTTGGATAAAATCATCAAGTCCTACAAAATCAGCACCTGCAGAGCGAGCTTCTGATTCTTTATCTGGATTTACCAATGCGAGCACCCGAACTTCCTTTCCAATTCCATGTGGTAAAGAAGCTACGCCTCTTACCATTTGATTTGCTTGTTTAGGGTCAACCCCTAATCTTACATCAATATCAACAGAAGCATTAAATTTTACGTAGCTGGTTTTTTTAACCAGTTCAATTGCTTCGTTCAGGCTATAAGATTTCCCTGGATCCACCAGAGAAACGGCCTTTTTGTGATTTTTGGTCAATTTTGCCATGATGTCTGATTAATTAATTCTCCCAAGGAGCTTTACCTTCCACAGTGATTCCCATACTTCTAGCAGTACCTGCTACCATTTTCATTGCAGATTCGAGGGTAAATGCATTTAAATCAGGCATTTTTGTTTCTGCAATTTGTTTTATTTGATCCCAGGTAACTTTACCGACTTTTAAGCGATTAGGTTCCTTGGAACCGCTATTAACTGAGGCAGCACCCATTAACAAAACTGGGGCTGGAGGAGTTTTGATGATAAATTCAAAACTTTTATCAGAGTAAACAGAGATTAATACCGGTAAAATTTGCCCAGGTTTATCTTGCGTTCTTGCATTAAATTGCTTGCAAAACTCCATGATGTTCACCCCTTTAGATCCTAAAGCGGGACCAATTGGGGGGGCAGGATTTGCTGCGCCACCTTTTACTTGGAGTTTTATATAGGTTTCTACTTCTTTTGCCATAGTTATTCTTTCTCAACTTGGAGATAATTAAGTTCGACCGGTGTGTTACGCCCGAAGATTTTGACAATCACTTTTAATTTTTTCTTGTCGGGCATAACTTCATCAATTATTCCACTAAAGCCATTAAAAGGACCGTCCATTACTTTAACGGGTTCACCTAAATAGAACGGGGTTTCCGGCATTTCCCCGAGCTCGTTCATCTCATCTACCTTTCCTAAAATCTTATTTATTTCAGATTTACGGATAGGGGCAGGTTGCTGCCCTTTTTCTCCCAGGAAGCCAATCACTCCCGGAACATCTTTAATGGCTTGTATGACTTCGCAAAGCGGCTTCAATCAGGATATAACCAGGAAGGAAACTGCGTTCACGGGTTTTCTTCTTCCCATTACGCATTTCAAATACCTTCTCAGTAGGAATCAATACCTGATGAATGGCGTCTTCCATATGAAGTCGCTGGATTTCTGAATCCAGGTATTGCTTTACCTTTTTTTCCTGACCGCTTATCGCCCGGATAACATACCAGTTCATTGCTAACACTTTCCGGTGGTGAAGATTAGGAGAATATCAAAGAATAAACAAAATCAAGACCCTTACTGAACACAAAGTCCATCAGGGCAACTATTAGAGCAATCAATAAAGAGGCAACAAATACTGTAACAGTACTAGATTGTAACTCTTCAACTGTAGGCCATTGCACTTTATATAGCAATTCCTCGGAATACTCCTTAATGAATGCTTTAAGTTTTTCCATTATGGTGTCTTAGCACGGGCAGGAGGATTTGAACCCCCAACCTACGGTTTTGGAGACCGCCACTCTACCAATTGAGCTATGCCCGTTTATGCTGTTAATTTATAAATTAAATTAGTCTAAGATTTCAGTAACCTGACCTGCCCCAATGGTACGACCACCTTCACGCATAGCGAAACGAAGTCCTTTTTCCATTGCGATAGGATAGATTAGATCTACTTCGACAGTTACATTATCTCCTGGCATAACCATTTCTACACCAGCAGTAAGTTTTACAATTCCAGTTACGTCGGTTGTTCTGAAATAAAACTGAGGACGATAGTTGGTAAAGAATGGGGTATGACGACCACCTTCTTCTTTGCTCAATACGTAAACTTCAGCCTTAAACTTCATGTGTGGAGTTACAGATCCTGGTGCACAAATTACCATGCCTCGTGAAATCTGTGTTTTTTCAATACCGCGTAACAATAAACCTACGTTATCCCCTGCTTCTCCTCTGTCTAAGATTTTACGGAACATTTCAACTCCAGTGACCGTAGATTTTAAGTTTTCAGCATTTAATCCGATAAGATCTACACCATCTCCAGAATTGATAATACCTCTTTCGATACGACCAGTGGCAACAGTACCCCGACCTGTAATTGAGAACACGTCCTCAACTGGCATCAAGAAAGGTTTTTCAGTTGCACGTGCAGGAATTGGCACGTAGTTATCAACTGCTTCCATCAATTCAATTACTTTGGCTTCCCATTTTGGATCTCCATTTAATCCTCCTAAGGCAGATCCCTGGATTACCGGGATATCATCGCCAGGGAAACCATAATAGGTTAATAGTTCACGAATATCCATTTCAACGATCTCTAATAATTCCGGATCGTCTACCATGTCTACTTTGTTCATGAAAACAACAAGACTAGGAACACCTACTTGACGAGCAAGAAGGATATGCTCCCGTGTTTGTGGCATAGCTCCGTCAGTTGCGGCAACCACAAGGATAGCGCCGTCCATTTGTGCAGCACCTGTAACCATGTTTTTCACATAATCGGCGTGACCTGGACAGTCTACGTGTGCATAGTGGCGGTTTGCCGTAGAGTATTCTACGTGCGAAGTGTTGATGGTGATACCACGTTCTTTTTCTTCTGGAGCGTTGTCGATAGAAGAGAAGTCCCTGATTTCAGAAAGACCCTGTTTAGCCAGTACAGCAGTAATGGCGGCGGTGAGGGTGGTCTTTCCGTGGTCTACGTGACCAATGGTGCCAATGTTCACGTGGGGTTTGGAACGGTCAAATGTTTCTTTTGCCATGGTGACTAAACAGAGTTGTTAAAGGGTTAACTATTGGTGAATAAATGATAACAGAGCCAATGACCAGAATCGAACTGGTGACCTCATCCCTACCAAGGATGTGCTCTACCAACTGAGCTACATTGGCTTTTTAAATAAGAGCGAGAGACGAGGCTCGAACCCGCGACCCTCAGCTTGGAAGGCTGATGCTCTACCAACTGAGCTACTCTCGCTTATTTCAAGGTTGATTTCCAGATTCTGTTGGTGGGGAGAGGAGGATTCGAACCTCCGAAGTCGAAAGACAACAGATTTACAGTCTGCCCCATTTGGCCGCTCTGGAATCTCCCCTATTGGATATTCTCATGCGAAAGAACTATTCCTTTCACAGGTGAGGAGCCTCCTGACGGATTCGAACCGCCGACCTACTGATTACAAATCAGTAGCTCTACCAGCTGAGCTAAGGAGGCTTTACCTATTTTCTAAGGAACTGCAAATTTAGGACTCGTTCCCGAATCTTGCAAAATTATTTTTCACATTTTTTTTATCCCCTCTAAAACCACTTTAAACAAGGTTTTACTACCAATCAACAAAAAATATCAACAACCTAACCTTATTATCTTCACATTTGTTTGCTTGGTTTAACATTTTTTATACTTTTGAACAACGTTTAAGTCAACTCTACTCTTTGTATAAACCTCTACAAATTTTCCACTATGAAAAAATTCCTTTTGTTCCTTGCTTTTGCCCTTTTTTTGGGTTTTTCAGTTCAAGCTCAAAGCCAACGCCTTTCTGCATCTGCTGATGTTCAAGGTAGTCAAGACCATGCTATTTTTACAGGTCGCCCTGCCAACTTCTTTATCTACAATCAAGTAGTAAACAACAACGCTCAAATCGAATACAATTTAAATCAATTGCATGACCTTACGGGTACTCGCAAAATTTATAACTATGCCCTTGCACCTAACCTTTCTCCAGTAAACGAAGGCCAACTAGTAGCTCAATATGCTAGTATGATCTCCGCCCAAGGAGGAACTATTTATGAAAATTCTGCTAGTGGTGGCAAAATGGAATTGATTCGTAATGGTGTTAATTATTTTATAATGGTTACTCCATCAGGTGGCGGAACTCAATATTCTGTTACTGTATTTGAATATAATCCTGCTTTACAGCATTGATTAACTACTGATCTTTATTTTAAAAGGCTTTCATCTGAAAGCCTTTTTTTATGTCTATTTTTAAATTGTCATGAATATTCTAAAATTTAGAATTACAACAATATTGTAACCCCTAACCCTAATTTATCTAAATTATTTATCTGCATTATTCATTTGATATTCTTTATTATTAACTGGTTCATAATTTAATCTTTTGAGTATCTTGTTAATCCCTCTCCTATATTTAAAGGTATTATTCATTACCTGTTTTTTTATTATTAACTGTCCATAATTTAATCTTTTAATAATTCCTTTAACCCTTTCTCCGATGGATGTTTTCCTTATTTATCCTATCCATTATTTTTCCTAATAATGTAATTAATCATTAATAACATCCTCAATTTTTATAAATCAAATCACAAAAAAAAACTCCATCCTTAAAAAAGAATGGAGTTCATTAAAATAATAGATTATGAATTATTGAATACTAAATTCAGAGGTCATGGAATCCGTGTTATTATAATAATCCACTGCACGAGTTCTCAATAAATAAGTTCCTACTGGCATTCCAGCAGGTACTATCCAGAAGGTATCAATAGGATGATTAGTAGTCAATATACTATCCCTTTTCACTATATTATTAATTACTTGTAAGGAAGTTTTCCGCATGATACGGGTATCTACATACCTTAATAATTTACTGTCCGAAGCAAACCCCCTTACATACAAAGTATCTCCAATATTATACTTATTCAATCCATAATTATTGGTATCTAAGCTAGTATTTAGATACCGAACCACTGGCAAAGTATCATCATAAGCACTTTTCATATAAAATTTAGTTTTTACGATTGGAGCTTTATTGCCAGCAGAATCTTCACAAGTTATCGTAAATAGATAATATCCTGCATCTATTCCAATCGGGATATAAAACTTATTGGTATAGCCTTGAATTCTTTTATACAATACTCTAGAATCATCCACTTCCCAGCCATTCTTGATTTTACTTAATTGCAATAATGGTCTAATGGTAAAATCAAATTTTCCAAGTTTTCTTTCATCCACAAAAGAAGCTTGCACTTCGATAGTATCATCGGTCACATATTTACTAATTAGGGTCCACCAATAATCTCGGATTACTGGATCATTTTCATTTACGAAAACCGGTAGACCTAAGGAAATACTAGGAGCTGCTGTATCTTCAGAGGCAGGAGCAATAATTGATTCTTGCTGATCCTTTTTCTTATTGAAGCATCCTGAACTCAAGAGAAATACAAGGAGAAAAGAGAAAAATATAACTCGTGAAAGAAACATAAATTTTAGTCCAATAAAAGATTAGGGTACGACTACAAAATCAACAATTAAGGAGTCAATATTATTATACAAATCCACGCCTCTCAGAATTAACTGATGGGCACCTACCGCGGTACCTGTAGGAGGAGTCCAAGTATTTGCAATTGCATATGAACCCGTATAAATTTGATCAACCCCTGGAACGGTAACCCAGGATACTAATGCCTTGGTATTCTTATTTCTTACATAAGAATCATAATATTTTACCGTTGAAGGATCCGTAATAGTTCCAGCAATATTTAAGGACCCTGCGCCTCCAATGGATACTACATTATTATTAATGTTTAAAGTATCCGGACTCGACACCCTAATATCAGGTAAAATATCATCCACCACATTTCTAACAATAAACTTTGTAAAATAAGGAGTAGCTAAATTTCCTGCTTTATCCTGAAGGTACATTTCTAATTGATACAATCCTCCATCGGATAATTGAGGAATTTTTATTTTTAAATTGAATGGGCGAATCGCCCCTGAAATATATTCTGTATAGGTACGGGAAAATGGATTTTTATCCTGTGATAATGCCATTACCTGACGAATTTCAAACCATACCTTTTCAAGTTCACGATCATCGGATAAACTAGCGTTAATTTCAAAGCTATCCCCAGAATTATATTTTGTACATAAGGTAGGCCAAATATCTTTTATCGCTGGATCAGCTTCATTGATTAATCGTGGCTTCGAAACAGCAATTACCGGAGGTGTATTGTCATTAATAGCTGGTGTAAGACCGTCTTTTGTATCATCTTTTTGTTCACCAGGTTTGAGACACGCTGTCATCAATCCAATGGAAGTGAATAATAAGACCCAAAATATTGATTTCATATGGGTTGTAAATGAGGGATTTTAAAGCATGAAATTACGAATTTTACAGGTAACCTTTTACATACATGGATGAAAAGGAAATATTCTTTGTTGAAAGGTTAAGATAAGCTCCTATCTGATTGACGACTTAATTTCTTGGGGTAACCTTTCCCCGGCATTAATTTTTACCGGAAGACGGTTTTCATCGGGTGGAATTACACAAACATATTGGTCATTATAGACACAAAACGGATGATAGACCCGATTAAAATCAATCACCACGGGAGTTTCTGGTTTCCATTTTAATTCTAAATATCGTCCCCCACCATAGGTTTCTTTACCAGAGGTTAAATCTCGAAACGGAATAAAAATTTGGTCAGGCGCTGAATATGGATTTTGAAATACGGTAAGTTTAAACTTTTGGTCAGGATATGCCGGTAAATCAAATTGAATGATACCCAATTTTATAAGAGTATCTCCCATTCCATCGCTTCTTGGGATTAATAAAGTATCTGGTTTTTTGCTTAATTCAAGTTCGGCTTCTGTTTGATAATTAATATCAGGTTCAAAATAAACTAACCCGGTAAAACTTTTTTTCATCTCTTCGGTTAATGGAGATTCACTATTTATTCGAAAAGCTTGGTTTTTATTTTGCCGCTCTTTTAATAAAGTCTGATGGTAAACAGAGGGAGAGGTATCTTTTAATAAAGACCAAATCAATAAAAAAGCAAGAATTGTAATTCCAATTAACCCGAAAATTCTGGGCTTTAATTGCGTAAAATTGGTATTACTCTTTGACTGTGTTTGCATGAGGTTTAGGGATATGAAAAAATCCTTGTTGAATTGTAGTTCCTATCATTCTTAAAGAAGAATCAGGACGAACGGAGGTGGGCAATGCGCAAGTAGCAATTCTCCAATCATCATACTTAATAAATGCTGGAGTATTGACCTTCCACCCACCTGTCATCAATTGCGAAATACAAGCAGATTGAGGAATTTCTTTTGGCCATTGGGGATGTAATGGAACCCAAATTAACGATATTAAACAGGGAATAGATATCCATACCCAAGGACTTATTTTCCACCTTATCGGTAACTCTGGAAGCCAAATCCCTACACCTAATAATCCCACTCCCCAAAGTAATGCATTGGCAAATCGCACATCCGGAGCTGCCCAAAACCAAATTATTAAGGCTAATAGTGGAATACAATAAGAAATTAACTGAATTCTGGATTTCCCTTTGGGTATTTTAACGAGTTTAATTATCCATGCGATAAACCCAATTATACCAATCCATATTGCGGGTTTGGTGCGATTGATTTGTATCCATTTATGAATCCAACTACCATCTTGAAATTCAGGTAACGTCCAATATCCATGTGTGCCTGTTCGGGCAAAACCTTTAATAAAATCGGCTAATGCTTGCACTTTTTCTTGGGGCACTTTCCAAATAAGATCTAAGCCTAATAACTGGGTTGGAAATAAGGGATACCCCGATAATATTATCCCTCTGATTATAAATATTCCGCCTATTAATAAACAACCTATTATTATTTTAGGTTGAATATTTTTCTTAGACGTAATAAATAATAAATATAATATCCAACCTAATAATAAACCTGACAAACTTAATTTACAGGCTACCCCCCAACTTAATATCCATAATAAATAATTTCCACGAATAGTTTGAAATTGACCTTTGAGATATTTAGTAATTCCAATACCTAATACCTGAAGGGTAATAATGGTTACTAATACATCAGGAGAGGGACTACTTAGATTAACCGATCTAAATAATAACAATAAACTACCAATAGAAAAAAGCATTAACATAGTATTTCGATTTACTACAGCAAATCGAAATCTAAATATCCACTCAATAGCTGCAAGTCCTAGAAAAGATCCATTTAAAATAAATACACCTGTTGGAGATCCTACCAATGCATTTAAAAAAGCACCTAATAAAAACCAAGATTGATTAAACCCAAAATAAATTAACAAATTAGCATGACCCGGAATAATTGCATATTGTTCATACCACCGAATCGTTTGAAAATGATAAACCAATGAATCATACATAAAATCGGTTTCTGCCATTTTTAAACCGAAGAATAAAATGAGAAAAATAACCGGAATAATCATCCCTTTTTGAAAAGAAGATATTTTTACATTTTTCCAAATTCGTATCCATCCTAAAAGTGAAATACCACAAGGAATAATAAGAGATAATTTATCTACCGGAAAAAATAAATGCCAAAGCATTAAATAAAATACCAATACCCCAACCCCTGACCAAATTGCGGGAAACCAAGATTGTGGCATTGCTAATCTGGCAAATCGAAAAACCCCTCCCCCTAATCCAGTACAGATTATAAAAAAAACAAATGCCATTACTATCCGCATAGGATAGCCCATTAACCATTCTATCATGAGGTTACTTTGGGATCATCCGAAAATAAAAGATTAAAATAAAACCTTGGGCTCCTCAATTTACTGCGCATATCTAAGTCTTCAAACATACAAGAAATCGTTGTTCTGAGTTCCTCATTTCTATTGGCTTTATTAACTACCAAATCAAATAACCAAGGATAATTCACCATTTCCTGCATTACTTTACTTAATCTTAATTCACTCCATAATCTGCCATACACTTCTTCATCATACGCTTGAAAAGCTTTCGCTGAATATTCCTGAACCTGCAAGGCATGAACAGCCTGTTTCCCAGCCAACATCCCACTTACCATTGCATTCCCAATCCCCTCTCCAGTAAATGGATCTATTAAAGATGCTGCATCTCCTACCAACATCATTCGCTCTCCTGAAATCTTCCTTTTTTTAGACCCTAATGGCAATCCATATCCTTTCACTTCTCCAATAATTGTTGCAGACTTAAACCTTTCTCGAATTACCGGATCTTCTTCAATAATTTGTTTTAACACTAATTTTAAATCAATTTTCTTTTGACTGATTTTATCACTGCGCATTCCTATTCCCACATTTGCCATTCCATTCGGTAAAGGAAAAATCCAAAAATAACCTGGCAATACATTTTTGAGAAAATGCAATTCAATAAAATTGTCCTTATCTAATCCTGAAACTCCTTGATAGTAAGCCCGCAGCCCTCCACAATAATGCTGCTTTTCAACTTTAATTGCCCCAATTTTTCTGGCAATTGTAGAATGGGCTCCATCAGCTGCAATTAATATTTTCGCTACTACGACTTCCTCTCTTCCTTTAAATTTAATTTGATATCCCTTACTGGTTAAGGTTGTTGAAGTTACCTCATGATCTTCCAGAAATTCTACCAACGGATATCTTTTTAATTCTCCAATTAAAAAATTATCAAAGTCTAATCTTGGAGAAATATATCCGGGGGCATCTGATTGAACGGAATAATCCAAACGAAACGGCACATGTAGCTTGTTTCGATTCGGGGCATAAAAATCTACTCCCCAGGACCCAACTTGACTAGGTTGAAGTTTAAGTCTCTGTAAAATCTCAGGGTCTGTTTTTTTAAATACCTCAACCACTTTACCACTCAAGGCATCTCCGCAAATTTTATCCCGTGGAAATTTGGCTTTGTCAACCAATAAAACTTGAACTCCTGCTTTTGCTAAAGTTATTGCAGCTAAAACCCCTCCCGGTCCCGCTCCTGAAATTAATACCGGGTATTCCTTTTCCGCTTTATCCAACGTTAATATTATTGTTACTCCTCAAATTTAGGGAATGAATAGGAATTTATAGTTGATAATCCTATAAATTAAGCCTATCCTCAGCCTCGTATATAGTATATTTACGGGGTGAAATTTTTATCCGGGCTTTTTATTCTTATCGGGTTTTGCTTTTCAATCCCATTGGGATATGCCCAGACACGTGCGGATTCCGTTCAAGTTTTTTATCATGCCTTCCGAAGATTACAAATTGGTGCCAGTTTTGGGGGGATGAATTATTTCGGGGATTTATCTCAAGACCTGAAAACATTGGCTCTAACGCGACCCGGAATGGGGTTGCAAATTCGATATCAATTTAATGATGTATTCTCCCTTCGGCTGGCTGGACAATGGGGACAAATACAAGGCGATGATCGTATGGGCAGAAACTCGGCCTTTAATTGGCAAAGGGGTCTCTCGTTTCGCAGTAATATCACCGAAATACAACTGAGTGGAATTATCCATTTGTTGCATGGTAAACGTCAAGTTCGCCCTTACCTTACTTTGGGGGTTGGCATTTTTCATTTTAATCCAAAAGCAGATTTGTTTTTAGGATCTGTAGATTATAACAATCGTTATCAATTTTCTCCCGACGGACTTGTATTAAATGCATCAGGTGAACAAGTAACTCGGGATGGGAAATATGAAACCTCCTTGTATGGCTGGAAAACAGAAGGGTTTGATAATGGATTAACCCGTTTCCCCTCCACCTATAAATTATGGCAAGTACAAGTACCGTTAGGAATTGGGGTAAGAATTGGATTATCTCCCCGCATTGACCTTAATCTGGAATGGGGAATGAGATACCTTTTTTCGGATTATATTGACGACGTGAGTAGCCGATACGCATCCTCAAATTTAATTCAACAAAATTTCTCAAATCCTCAAGACCAGGCCGTGGCGGCTTACATCTCGAATCCTACTGGTAAAGTTTCTGCTTATCGGGGAAATGAATTAAAGAATGATACCTACACCTATACCAGTATTGGATTTGCTTATCGAGTAGGAAGAATAGTAGTGCCCCGATCTTTGGTAACCGCCCCTTATAAATCAGAGTTCTGCTCTGTTTGGACTTTCGGTATGGGTGCTGGTATTTTGTTATTACAGGGAGACATGAGAGATCATACCATCGCGCCTGCAGTGAATAATGGCGCTGACCCTAACAGTTCTGATATTAAACCTGCTGGAGCTGTATTTGTAGAAAGAAGATTAAGTCCCTATTTTAGATTAAGGGCAGATATTATTGCCGGTACGATTTCTGGAACACGACAACCGGAATATTTCACTACGCCAATTTATGATGGTTCTTTATCTCTGGTATTAAATATATCCGAGACCTTTCCACGATTCAAACCCTATCGGCGTAGAGCAGAATTATTTGCGATGGCAGGCGTGGGTAGAAATACCGTAATCCCTTCCGTTAGAAATGTAAATAATGGAATTACCACCCGATATTTTGGCAATAAAGCCTATAATACTTTGCCTATAGGAGCAGGAGTAAAAATTCATTTAGGGCATGCGCTAGATTTGGAGGCTATGTATTCTTATCGGTATGTGAATAGTGATGGGTTTGATGCAACACTTTCTCTACCCTTTCAAAGAAAAGTAATTAATACGGTAAAAGATGGATATTCTTGGATTAGCGTATCCTTAGCTTGGAACTTGATGCAACCCGTAAAACCTAAAGGGGATCCATTCCGTGGACTTAAACGAAAAGTGTTGGATGTATTAAAGCATGATATAGATCAAGATGGTGTTCCAGATTATAAAGATCAAGACTCTGGCACTCCTCCCGGAATCCCCGTAAATCATTTAGGCAAACCTTTTGACAGAGACCAAGATAGTGTTCCTGATTTAAATGATCGGGATCCTTTTACACCCAAAGGCCTATCAGTAGATGCAGATGGAATGCCGGCAGACAATGACGGTGATGGCGTTCCGAATTATCGTGACCTAGAACCCGATAGCCCTCCAGGAAGTCAGGTCAATTTTAAAGGGTTATCTTTTTTTGGGGAAGAAAATTCATTAGACACCTTGGGAGAAATTGAAGCTTTAAAACCTTTATTGGGAACCTGGAATTTTATGTTGATTTATTTCGATTTTGATAAAGCTTATGTTAAAAATGAATATGAAGATGGACTTCAACAATTAGCTTTATTATTAACCAAAATGCCTGAACTCAGTATTAAATTAATTGGCCATGCAGATATTCGCGGAAACCGAGACTATAATATTAAACTTTCAGAACGCAGAGCGAAAGCTGTAAAATCTATCCTAACAGATTCTTATTCTATTGACCCTACCCGATTTTATATTGAATATAAAGGAAAAGATTCCCCACATACGGAACACATTTCTCAAGCAGCCCAAGGCTCAAATCGTAGGGTAGAAATAAGGCTTATGTATAAAGGGAAGGAAATCACGGAATAAATAATATAAGATTACCCATATTAATCCTATAATTCCACCATAAATTAATTGCTTGATGGAATGAGATTTTAAATAATATCGGGAAAATGCAATCGGAATTAAAAGAATTAATCCAATTCCACCAAATAATGGATTTAATTCCATTAACATACCAGTAGCAGAAATTAATCCTAATATATGTAAAGATATTTTCTCCTTTAACGTAATTAATACAGCGGATATATTAATGAATACTACCCAAATAATTCTACCGGATAATGCCGGAATATCTTGCCACCAAAACCCAGCCAACAATATTAAACAGGAAATAGTAATTAAAAATGGAATTAAACGATTTTCTTGAGATACTACAAACCAATTTTTTATTCCTATTTGTTGTAAATAAATCCCTGAAATAGTTAATGGAAAAACAACTGCCCCTAATAGTAAAGAAGGGAAAAATCTATACAACGTAAGGGTATTCCACCACGGCGCTAATAAAAATATTCCTTGAAGAACTGCTGGATGAAAAATTAAGGAAATAAATCGTGCTAAAAATGTTAACCCAATTTTCACAAGGTTTTTCTTAATCGGGCCACCGGTAAATGTAATTGTTCTCTGTATTTAGCAACCGTTCTACGTGCAATATTATATCCCTTTTCATTTAATATCTCAGATAAACGATCATCTGACAATGGACTTTTTTTATCCTCCGCTTCGATTAATTCAGCTAATATCTTTTTCACTTCCCGATTCGAAACTTCTTCGCCTGAATCTGTACTAATTCCTTCTGAGAAAAAAAACTTAAGCGGATAAATTCCAAAATTAGTTTGAACATATTTAGAATTAGCGACTCTGCTAACTGTAGAAATATCCATTTGAATTACATCTGCAACATCTTTTAAAATCATTGGTTTAAGTTGTTTCTCATCTCCCTCTGAAAAAAAAAATTGTTTTTGTTTTTCTGCAATACAATGCATGGTTTTTAACAAAGTAACTTGACGCTGCTGAACTGCATCAATGAACCATTGGGCGGAATCAATTTTAGCTTTCATAAATTGAATTGCCTCTTTTACATCTTTACTGCCTGTTTTAGATTTTTGCTTTACAATGAATTCTTTTAATATATTTCGATAAGTTGGACTAACTTTTAAATCAGGCGTATTTCGAGTATTTAAATCTATCTCTATATGTTCATCTTCGGTTACGGTTAACATAAAATCAGGAATAATATAGGCTGATTTTCCAGTAGTTTGTGTATCCCCGGGTTTAGGATTTAATTTAGAAATTACCAGAAATGCCTCTTTTAATTGTTCCTCCCCCAAATGCAATCGCTGACTTAATTTATCAAAATGTTTACGCGTAAATTCTTCGAAATAATCTTGAATAATTCGAATCGCATGTTTTACTGCAGGATTTATTGATAATCGTTTTAATTGCAATAATAAACACTCTTTTAAATCTCTTGCTCCTACACCCGGAGGATCTAATTTTTGAATATATTGTAATGCATTTTCTAATTGTTCAATAGACACTTCTAAATTATTTCGAAATGCTAAATCATCTTGTAAAGCGGGTAAAGGACGTGTTAAATATCCATTTTCATCAAGACTCCCAATTAAATGAATACAAATTTTAGCGGTTAATTCATCTAAGGAAAACATTCCTACTTGTTCATATAAATAATCTGTTAAAGAATTTAACTGAACAATAGGAGTTTCCCATTTATCTTCCTCATCGGATGAATATGTCTGTTGACGAGTTCTGAAATCATAAGGTTCGTCTTCCTGTAAATAATCCTCTAATTGTAAATCCTCTTCCGGGGGTTGATTCTCTCCATCGGTTTCAGGCTTTACTGCCTCATCTCCTTTTTCCAGATATTCTTCAATACTTACATGGTCATCCTTGCCTTCTTCCAAGGCCGGATTTTCTTCCATCTCCTCCTGAATCCTCATCTCCATTTCGATAGAGGTTACCTGCAACAATTTAATAAATTGAATTTGTTGTGGCGATAGCTTTTGAACTAAGCGTTGCGATAACCCCTGTTTTAACATATAAATACCTTAGTTGAAATTACAGAAATCTTTAGAGACTTTAAATAGTAAATAACTTTAAAATAAAAAGGGGCACTATATAGCGCCCCTTTTATTAGATCATTAAGTAGGGATTATTTTGATACGATTACACGACCGGTAAAGGATTTTCCTTCAGCACGGATGGTGTATAAGTAAATGCCTGCATTTAAAGCACTCAAGTCTAATTTTGCTTCATTTGCACCTGAATTAAATTGATTTCCGGAAACTTTCATTAGCTCCTGACCCATCAAATTACTAACTGAAATAACCGCTTGAGTGGATTGGTTTAATTCAAATTTAATATTCAAAATGCCACTAGTTGGGTTAGGATAAACTACAGAAGCGAAGGTGTTTACTTCTGCTTGAACGCCAACAGAAATATTGGTAAATGGACCTTGAATAACATAGTCATTTGCTGGACCACATCCTCCAACATATTTGTTAGATAATACATCGGATACCAATACTGATCCTACACGCATGCTGTTTATTCCAGCATCATCTCCATTCTGTAGAACTGTTCCTGGTTCAACATCCCATTGCCATGCAAAATTCAAGGTAGAACCAATGTTTTTAGCTAAAGAAGCGAATACTTCTTCATTTTGTTGATAGGTGTTCGCTTGATTGTTGGTTAAATTCTGAGGAGTTGACCAAGTATTTCCAGCATCTGTTGAATACACAACTAAGATATCTCTGAAGTTTTGAGTTACTCCATTAAAGGTTGGCATATTGGCACCTGTAGTATCAATTTCATTTACCGCAGTATATATACAGAAGATATTACCTGCTGCATCTAACCCTGCGCTTGGCATAGAGGTTAAACTAGATAAACGATAACGTCCTCCTTGACCTGTTGCTGTTCCTTCTGTAGTACCAGCAGCCAAATTAAAGACCGTAGTGTCACCATCACAATCAACGATGTCAGCAATTACTTGTGGTGCATTGCTTACCTCATTCCAATACACGATTCCGGAAGTTCCAGGGAAGAAGAAAGCTGAATCCGCAGAAATATTGGGTTTTACACCTCTAGATAAACCATACCATACATGTGCTGCACCATTCGGGTCAATCAATACATCAACAGATCCATCTCCAAAAGTTAAAGTGTCTGGATTACCATCAGTACCTGGCAATCCAGAACCATCGTACACATCAGAGGTACGATTGTTCATATTCCATAACCCAGAAATCTCAAAAGAATCTACTAAGGTCTTAGTGAAGGTAACCCCAAAGTCAGTTGATTTCCATAGAGCAACATCCTCATAATATCCACCCGCTACAATCGCTACGAAATTATCTCTTGCATCAATTGCATAAGTATCCCCACCACCATTTACATAGCGGGCAGAATCATATCCAGGAAGGAAAATTTGATTCCAGGTACTTCCAGCATCGGTGGAACGATAACAATACATTGGGCTTTTTACCCCGGGAATATTGGTGTTTACAAATCCAGTGTCTTGGTGATTAGAAACAATATATAAATAATCTCCACTGTTTGCCAAACGTGGCCAAATGGCACGGTCAGCAGGATAGTTAGTAGTTAACTCAGTATAATTATTGGTACCAACTCCAGTATTTTTGTAAAAGCGAATACGCTCAGAACCTGTTGCAGGATCATGAGATGCAACTAATTCAGTTCCGTCATTTAAACGAACGCCTGTAGGCCATCCAGTACGTTGAGATTCTAAACGTACAGTAGGTGCTGGACCAAAAGGACCAACGGATCCACCTGTCCAGAAATTGGTACCCGTACCGCGGTCTGTATATGGATCTACCGATTGTGACATAGTCCAGTAAACTCTAAGACTATCATTTGTCTGATACGTGTGAACACGACGAGATACAGAAGCATTGGTCTGTAAATCATAAGAACTAATTCCAGCTTCTACACCATGTGGTGAAGCTGCAACCTTAGCCAATGAACTAGGTTGTGAGGTACCCGCAACACGAGTTTCGGCTCCTGTGATGGGGTTACGGTGGATCTGCCAGCCACTAACCGCACGCTGTTGTACCTTAGGAGTACGAACAGTAAGGCGGCTTTGTCCGCTTTGTGCAGCAACTAACAAGGGTAATAGTGCTACTACGAGTAAAAGTGCTTTTTTCATAAAATTTATAACAAACGGTTAAGACCACCTTTAAAGTGTTGGACTCTTACACCCTCTCTAGTTAAGCCTGAGAGTCTGCTGAAGGGTAAAATTAAGGAAAGTTTAGAAATCAGATAAGTTAAATTAAAATAACTATCTAATCGCAACTTTAGGCTTAAAGTGGGTATCATCCTCCAATACTATCGTTCCATTAACAATGGTGGATTGTATCGAAGTATAACGAACTACCCCTTTAATATTTCCTTTTTTGGCAGATACCGCCGAAGAAGGAACAGAATTAAGGAGCATTGGATTCATCTCAAAGCCTTCTCCTGAGAAAAGTAAGAAGTACAGAAGCAATTTCGTGAATATCATAAGTTTTAAAATTAAAACTGTTAACCTGCTATGTGAAATTATATAACAAGTTTAATCAATTTTCTGTTAACGTTCTATATCCAAACTATTTCAAATCTTAAATAACATTACTTATGAAAGGATATAAGTTAATTCAAATATACACATAAAATATTGTATGTCAAATATTTAAGCTTTATATCTGGTTACGTGTAAAACATACAATTTCAGGTCAGAATTGTTGATTTTACCTTAACAAATAACGATTAATGGCTTCATATAAATGAATTCGGTCCCTCCCACTTACATTATGTCCATGACCAGGGTACACCAAATAATCAAATATCTTACGATTAGTAACCCCAGCTTTAAGCATCCTTAAACTGTGTTGCCATACGACCACATCGTCTGAGGTGCCATGAATCAACAAAACATCTGCTTTAATTTTCCCTACCTTCTTTGTCATATCAGACTCTGCATACCCTTCAGGATTTTGTTGAGGAGTATCCATATATCTTTCGGTATACATTACTTCATACAACTTCCAATCACAAACCGCTCCCCCAGCAACCCCTCTGCGAAACCACTGAGGATATTCCGACAATAACTTCAAAGTCATAAATCCCCCAAAACTCCAGCCATAAACATCCAGACGGGTAGTATCTACCCAAGGCTGGTTGCGTAAAAAGGAAATACCAACCGCTTGGTCTTCCGCCTCTGCTTTGCCGAAATGACGAAAGGTAGCTTGTTCAAAAGCAACCCCACGACTGGAAGAACCTCGATTATCTAAGGTCCAAACCAAATATCCTTTCTGGGCTAAACTATACAACCATAAATCTGCATTCCCCAACCAATTGTTCGTTACCAATTGTGCATGAGGACCCCCATACACATATATTAACACTGGATATCGTTTTTGCGGATCGAAACCATAAGGATAAATTAAACGTCCATTTAATTGGGTGGAATCGCTGGCGTATAAGGTAAATAATTCAACTTTACAGGTATCAAACTTTACTAAGGGATGCGATGCCTTTAGCCATATAGAATCTGTCTTTCCTTCTGCATTAGCAAGCCTTATTTCTCTTGGGGTTTGCAAAGCGGAATAGTAATCTATAAAATACCCTGAGGATAAATTTACCTTCGACGTATGAATTCCTTCAGATTCTGTTAAGTATTGGATTTTCCCTGTAGAAATCTCCACCTTACACAATTGCCGATCTAACCCATTACGGGTAGCGACAGTATAGTAAACATATTTATCATCTTCAGAAAAGCCTATCCACTCTTCCATATCGCCTGATTGATCTCCCAGGATCCGAATTTCTTTCCCTCGGGTATCATATAAATATGGCCTTTCAAACCCTTCCTTTTTACTAAACCAAATAAATTGTTCAGGAGCTGACTTCAAAAAAATTAGAGGTCTTTCTGGCTCTACAAATTTATCTGAGGTTTCTTCTATCCAAGTATTAATCAACTTGCCAGTTTGCACTGCATATTGACGTAATTTCAGTTGTTGTTGGTCTCTGTTTAATATCGTTACCCAAATCGTTTTTTCATCTGGTGCCCAGGTAATTTGGGTTAAATATTGATCTACTGCTTCCCCTGTTTCTAAAAACAAGGTCTTCTGCTTTAAGATATCATACACGCCAAGAGTAACTTTATGACTGGTCTGCCCAGCCATGGGATACCGTATGGATTCTTCTTTTGCAGGAGTCTCCTCCAAATCTACCAACGGATAGGAAGTAACTGCTGACTCATCCATTCTATAAAAAGCAAGATAATTACCAGCAGGTGACCAGAAGGTTCCTTTTTTAATTCCAAACTCATTTCGGTGTACCGCTTGACCGTTTACAATTCCGGTATCCGGGTCTTGTGTGATTTGAATTTGAACGCCCCGATTGGCTACATATAAATTATTTTTCTGGGTATAGGCTACCGAAAAATATTTGGTTTCCCAATCCGGATTTAATCCCGCAGACGGAAAATGATTTTTCTCTTTTACACTTTTATCGTTTAATTGAAATTCTAATAAATGATTTTTAAATAAATAATGAGCATGTACACTATCTGTCCATTGAAAAGAGGGTAAGGATTTTAAACTATCTACGCCTAAACGTTGATGTTCAGTATTCAGTTCTGATAGGCTAACCACTGTATCCACCTTACGCTGGGATAGGTTATACTTTAACATATATTCTTCTTGACCAGGCGCTGTGAGCCAGATTAAATCTGAAGTACCAGGAATCCAGTTCATCCCTCTAATACTAGAGGGAGATAAGGTGGTACGTCCCTTCAATACTACCTCATCCATCGTTAGTTTTTGCCCTGATGCTGAAATAAATCCAGTCAAGATAAATCCTAATATTATATACTTAGTTATAATATTCATGATTACTAATTAATAAAAAGTGATACTATTTTTCAGGGGAAAGGGTCTGATCTAACCAATCAAAAAACACGCGATTCCACAATACTGAATTTTGCGGGCGGGTTACCCAATGTCCTTCATCTGGAAACCATAAGAATCGGCTGGGAATTCCTTTTAATTGGGCTAAGGTAAATGCCTGAATCCCCTCTGTAACCGGAACTCTGAAATCCTTGTCTCCATGAATCACCAATATTGGGGTTTCCCATTTTCCAGCAAACTTATGAGGGGAAAACTTATCATAACTTTCTGGTCGAGGATATTGATAAATCGGACCTCCCATTTCTCGATTCACAAAAAACACTTCTTCTGTAGCTAAAGACATAGTCTCTAAATTAAACACCCCACAATGAGAGATAAAGGTTTTAAATCTCCCACCATGATGGCTCGCTAGCCAATACACAGAATATCCTCCATAACTTGCCCCTACTGCCCCTAAACGATTTTTGTCAACATAAGGCTCTGCACTTACACTATCAATAGCTGTTAAATAATCCCGATAAGCTTGCCCTCCCCAATCTTCTTTAATCTCATCATTCCAGGCTTGCCCAAACCCAGGCAATCCTCTCCGGTTCGGGGCAACTACAATATAGCCTTGGGCTGCCATTAATTGAAAATTCCATCTATAGGAGAAAAATTGACTTACCTGACTTTGAGGTCCACCTTGGCAATACAATAAAGCAGGATACTTCTTTGCTGGATCAAAATTGGGAGGGTAAATCACCCATACCCACATTTTCTTTTTATCCGTTGTTTCTATCCATCTTCCCTTCACTTCTCCAGTTTTAACATTAGACAATATCTTTTGATTTACCCCAGTTAAGGTGGTTACTTTTTTTGATTTCGGTTCTACCTTATATAAATCGGCTGGGGCAGACATTGAAGTTCGGGTGAGTACCAGATTTTCTTCATTACCAATTGTCGTTACTTGAATATCGGTATAATTATAAGTTCCTGAAGTGATCCATTCAAATGCTGCCTTTTGATTTTCCCAAGTATAACAACCCACTTGTTCCGTCCCCATCGTTGGAATGATAGAATAAATGCGCTTCCCATCTTTTGACCATACTAGGTGAGAAAAGGTTTGATCTTCCGCAGCACTGATTTCTATTGGCTTGCGCGCTTGTAAATCCATCCACATAATCCTGTTTTTGTCGGCTTCGTAACCAGGAGTAGCCATGCTTAACCAAACGATACTTTTGCCATCGGGCGAAAACCGAGGCTCTTTATCATATCCAGGTAATTGGGGAGTAAGATTTTCAGTGGATTCCGTAGCGAGGGTAAACATCCACAAGTCGGTATTGGTACTGGTGGCAGCCATGGTTCCTCCCTCTTTTTTACAAGTATATATTAATCGGGCTTCATCTGGGCTCCAGGAAATTTCTTCTAGACCTCCATCGGGAGGAGTAGGTGCGGCAAAGGTTTCTCCTAACAATAAATCCCTAGGTGTTCCGGTAAGTTTTCCCTCGCCCAATGGCTGTATAAACAAATGCGAATAATGACCATCAGCCCATTCAGTCCAATGCCTGAACATTAATTCATCATAAATCCTACCAGTTGCTAAAGGTAAATCTGGATAAAAATCCTGGGTTACTCTTCCAACTTTTACCTTCAGGGTATATAACAAATAATTTCCTTTAGGGGAATACTCAAATCCTTCTACCCCAGGAGCCCAATGACTAATTTGTTGAACCGGCTTCCCTTCGGGCGACACTTCAAAATACTGAAGTCCACTATCTCCAACTGCACTTAAATACCCAATCTTTTTTCCAGAAGGATGCCAACGAATATTCACCTCTGAAACCGGGGTTTGCATTAATAACTTAGGTTCCCCTCCAGCAAGAGATACCATCCAAATATCGGTTTGCCCAGTATTGGCTTTAAGATTAAAGTTCTTAACCCCATACACTACCTGGCGCCCATCCGGAGAAACTGCATATTCGGTGATACGCCCTAATTTCCATAGCAATTCTGGACTATACTTTTCCTGGCTATATAACCTGGAAAAACTAAATTGAATCAGGCAAGTAAATAATATCGCCTGAATAAAAATGGTTTTATTGAATTCGAACATATACAAAAATAAGTATTCCTTTTAGATAGCCTATACCAATCTTCGGAAGAAAGGTGATTTATCCATTTATTTCAATAATGATGGAGAGGTTAAGTTTATACTGATATTTCTTAGCATAAATTAACCCAAGCCTATACACCACTCAAACCTTAAGGATACCTTTTATCTATTATTTATTTATTTTGAACTTAATCTCCCTAATTTAGGAGAATGGAAAACCAACCTGATTATTTCCTGGATATCCGAAAAGTAAGCAAGCAATATGCTACCCAAAAAGCTGTTGACCAGGTTTCTTTGCAAATTCCAAAAGGAAGTGTATTCGGATTATTAGGCCCCAATGGAGCTGGAAAAACTTCTCTGATTCGAATGATAACCGGTATTACAATGCCGGATGAAGGAAGCATTAATTTTAATGGTCACCCTTTTAAAACCTCCGACCAAAATAAAATTGGGTACATGCCGGAAGAAAGAGGTCTCTATAAAAAAATGAAAGTCAGAGACCAAATCATTTATCTATTGCAATTAAAAGGGATGCAAGAAATAGCTGCCCAAAAAGCAGCAGATATTTGGCTGGTTAAAATGGAAATTGACACCTGGAAAAATAGAA
>RFSG01000031.1 GCA_009924095.1 Sphingobacteriia bacterium | reverse complement strand
TACCAGTAGCTGCTGTTGTATTTCCAACGGCATCGAGAATGTCAGTGCGGTTACGTACTTCTTCAGGAAGTTGGCTCATTTCAGCAATTCCCCCAGCATTATCGGCTATCGGACCAAAAGCATCAATAGCTAATTGCATCGCCGTAGTTGCCATCATTCCTGCAGCAGCGATGGCTACTCCGTATAAACCCGCTAATTCATAAGCTCCAAAAATCCCTGCTGCCAACACCAGAATGGGAAGTACAGTGGATTCCATTCCTACCGATAATCCTCCAATAATATTAGTAGCATGTCCGGTAGCAGACTGACGAATAATGGACAACACAGGTCTTTTACCCATGGCTGTATAATATTCGGTGATCATAGACATGAGTGTTCCTACTACAAGTCCCAAGATGATGGAAAAGAAAACCTCCATTTTTGAAAACGAAACCCCTCTAATTTCCATCATATCCGGCATAATCCAATCCACTAAAAAATAAGCGGAGATGGCAGTCATTAAAATAGAAGACCAGTTGCCCATGTTAAGCGCAGCTTGAACATTTCCTTTATCATCTTTAATTTTTACGAAGAACATTCCAAGCAAAGAGAACACTATTCCCAATCCGCAAAGTACCATAGGTAAGAGGATAGGTGCAATTCCACCCACCTGATCATCAGAAATTATTTCTCTTCCCAAGACCATGGTTGCTAAGATGGTAGCAACATAAGAACCAAACAAATCTGCCCCCATACCGGCCACATCTCCCACGTTATCCCCTACATTATCAGCGATAGTAGCTGGATTCCGGACATCGTCTTCAGGTATTCCGGCCTCTACCTTACCTACTAAATCAGCTCCTACATCAGCTGCTTTGGTATAAATACCGCCGCCTACTCTGGCAAACAAGGCAATGGATTCAGCGCCTAAGGAAAAACCAGCTAACACTTCTAAGGCCTTTTCCATTTCTATACCATTCACATTACCGGAAGCAGCAACATACATTTGATAAAAGAGAATGAACAAACTGCCCAATCCTAATACTGCCAATCCAGCTACCCCTAAACCCATCACCGAACCTCCTGTGAAAGATACATTTAAAGCTTTGGAAAGACTGTTTCTGGCAGCGTGGGTAGTTCGAACGTTGGCACGGGTGGCAATTCGCATTCCAAGATAGCCAGCAAATGCAGAAAATACTGCACCGATGATAAACGAGATTGCGATGACAGGAGAAGAGGTTTCAACCCTTGTTCCTGACCAGGCTAACAATATTGCCGCTATTACTACAAAATAGGATAAGAGTTTCCATTCTGCTTTAAGAAAGGCCATAGCTCCCTTTGCAATATATCCAGCCAACTCTTGCATTTGGCTCTCACCTGCCTCCTGACGTAAAACCCAAGCAGATTTAATTGCCATTGCGATTAAACCAACAACCCCTAACAGGGGCACCAAATAAACAATCTGATCCATCATAAAATTATCTCATGAAATATGAAGAAGGGACAAAAGTAGCATCTCTTACTATTACCTACAACCTTTCTGAACAGAAGAGTTAAAAGGTGAGGATTGTTCTTGACCATTTAAATGAAAAGTTAGTATATTTGCAATCCGTTTGCGAATTATTGTTATGAAAAAAGATATTCATCCTCAATACAGAGAAGTAGTATTCAAGGATTTATCCTGTGACTTTTCCTTTTTAGGAAAATCAACCATTCAAACCAAAGACACTGTGGTTTGGGAAGATGGCAATGAATACCCTTTGGTTAAATTAGAAATTTCCAGCCAAAGCCATCCATTTTATACTGGAAAGCAAATGTTGGTGGATACCGCCGGTAGGGTTGAAAAATTCAATACCCGTTATAGAAAAAAATAATTTTCCAAACCCCAAAAAAAATTAAAGAGCAGGATATTAACCTGCTCTTTTTGTTTCCTAACTTTCCCATTAATTCCAGCAAATATGAATTGGTTAATATTTGAAGATACGCAACAGGTTAATTTTTGGCCGTTAACTTATACTCGTCCGATTTATGCCCTAAGATGTGGGATTGATACATTAGTAGAGAAATGGGCGCAGACCTTAGGAAGTGTACCCAATGGGATGTTGACCTCACCAGAATTAAAAGAGGTTTGGGGGAAATTACCCAATGGGAATGTGCCCATATTATGGATTAATGGCAGGTTTTTTCCGAATGATGAAATTCATGCTCACCTCAATAATCTAAGGCCTGAGCATAGATTAATTGATTCAGAGGGACTAACCTTAGCATTTATTACTGAAAAATTACTTCCGGAATGTAAAGTTTGGTCAGAGGAAGAGTTTGCTGCATTTGAGGTTTCTGGAGTGGTATCCACGGTGAAGTGTTTAAAACAATTACCGGATTTATTTTCCTTCAATGGAGAAATGATCAGAGCCGATTTTGAACGGATTACCAAGAATAGATATTCAGCTCCAATTGAGGATAAACATACCATTGTGTATGGTTCGAACCGGGTGTTTATTGAGCCCGGAGCTAAGATTCGCGCGGCTATCCTGAATGCTGAGGATGGACCCATCTATATAGGCGAAGGGGTTCAGATTCAGGAAGGAGCGATGGTTCATGGGGCACATGCGTTTTTACCGAATGCAGTTGTAAATATGGGTGCGAAGCTTAGGGGAGATTCTACCCTGGGTCCGTATTGCAAAGTAGGAGGGGAGTTTTCTAATTCTATTTTACAAGGATACTCCAATAAAGGTCATGATGGTTTTGTAGGGAATTCCTATATCGGTGAATGGTGCAATATTGGTGCGGATACCAATACCTCCAATTTAAAAAACAATTATGCACCTGTTCGTTTATGGAATGAGGCCCAAGGAAAGTTTGTAGATACAGGTCTTCAGTTTTGTGGATTAATTATGGGAGATCACAGTAAATGTGGTATTAACACGATGTTTAATACCGGCACTGTGGTAGGGGTAGGGGCGAATATTTTTGGAGATGGATTTCCAAGGAATGTGATTCCCTCCTTTTCTTGGGGAGGTGCTGCAGGCTTAACAACGCATGCCTTACCTAAAGTGTTTGAAACTGCGCAAAGAGTGATGGAGAGGCGAAAGGAAGTTTTATCTCCAGCACAACATCAACTCTTGGAAGATATCTTTAAGAAAACCAGTTATTTAAGAACCTGGGAAAAAAGCAGTATAAAAATTGATTAGGCTTCCTTAATTTCTTCTCTCACTCGAAAGGTGTACATTTTATGGGAGAAATAGGAAACAATGGAGATACTTGCCCCTGCTACAAATCTGGAAACTCCAGCTTCCAAATGAACCTGATCATCTAACACACGCATAAAAAGATAATTCAGGATAAAGATAAACACAGTAACCAGCATAAATCTGCCGAGTTGGGTGGTACCTTTTAAATATGAATCCCGAAAAACGTAATATTTGCTAATGCTGAAGTTTACCACCAGGCCGGCAGAAAAACTCATGATTAAAGAAGGGAATCTGGGGGTAATCATATACCCAAAAAGATTGAGGTTGTGCCCTTTTAATAACCAATAATAGCTTGCAAGATACACCAATTGGTCGGCGGTAAACCCACTTCCTGCGGCAATGCCGTATCGGAAAAGGGTACCTTCATAAATCTTGCGTAATAATAAATAGCGATCAGATCCAGAAGTCATGAAGCACAAATATAAGCAATTGCTTTAGTTCCAAACTTCTTTTGCTGTTTTAGCCATTCCAATTCTCACCAAAAACATCCCATATATTCGTCGAATTTCTTCTGAACTAGGGTCTACAGCCAAGGCACTTCTATATTGATCCATAGCTTCTACATAAAGTTTAAATTGTTCCAATAATACCGCCTTACGGAGATGTTTTATCACAGGAGAAAGTCCTGGTTCTTCTTCAATTCTTTGAATCACCTCATTTACGGTTATTTCTGTTTCTTCAGATATCCAGGTTAAACAAAGTTCATCGGATCTGGAATCTGTTAGTGTATCAGGCTCAATAAACCAAAAATGACAAACCCCACGCTCCAACTTGTAAGTACTTAAATTCAACTGCATAAAAGTATCGGTAGTTACTAAATGAGTGATTACCTGATTAAATCTATCCGTAAGAAAAACATGATATTGATTAGCAGGGATAAATTTTTTCCAAACTAAAGTAACCTGAGGTTTTAACAAATCAGTAGGAACGGGAAAGACCAATTGAACTCTTTTACTAAAAGATCGCTCCGCTAGATACGGATATTTTAACTCGTAAAACTCTCTGCCAGATTGGTTCTGAATAGATAATAATTCTTGATACAACATTCTAAATCCGGGTACAGAGATAGAGGGTAAATTCCATAACTCATTCATTCGGTATTCAACCGGACCTTTGAGGCTAATCCAATTACCCTCTGGGGTGATGAGGTCAACAATTTTATCTTGGGCTATTTTTATAGATTCAATATTCGAGGGGACAAAAGCATGGGTAAGATTTTTCCAGGAAGAATCGGGATGAAATTTTACCTCCAGAAAGGATTGCCCTAACACAACCATCCAAGGAGCCTGACGCGCTTGAATGAATAAAGGGCAAATAATAAGTAAAACTTTAATCCAATGTTTCATCATGTTCCTAATAAAATGAAGCCTCCCCAAAAATAGGGTTGTGGGTACTTTAGGCGGATGGCTTTCACTGCATCTCGAAAGGCAACTTGTTTACTTTTTCCGCCTAACCATTCTTTATAAAATGCCAACATTAATTCTTCAGTTACGGCATCCGATACTTTCCAAAGGCTCATAATAATACATTTAGCGCCTGCCACACTAAATGCTCTTTGTAAACCATATACCCCTTCTCCGTCAATGATGGTTCCTAATCCAGTTTCACAGGCACTGAGCACGACCAATTCGGTTTTGTCGAGCTCTAGGTTCATGGCTTCGAATGAAGTTAATATTGAATTATCTAATTCAGTAGCAATTTTATTTTTTGATTCTAACGTTGCTGCCACACCCGCAAATAATAATCCAGAACTCATCATTGGATTGGTGGAAAGACTTTTCATTTCTCCCGGAACCCAAGAGGTTCTGCCTCCTTTTTCTGGAGATAATTCCGTGAAAAATCCATGGGTGGCAATATGCAGTACAGTTGGGTTTGCAACCGTTTTTAAATTGGTTTCAGTAGCCTCAATTCCGGTAAATATTTGAGTGGTCCATTTCTGAGCGATTAACAAACGATTGATTTCCTGAACTTCGCTTCTGGCTCCAGGTAAATCTTGTAAATCTTCTCTTTTTAAATTCCGAATGGCAGTATCTCTGGAATAATAAAAATCAGGAGCTCCCATCAAAAAGGCAGTACCGGGTTTTGGTTTGGAAACTAAGTCGGGTTGATGGGATTCTGGTAAATCTCTTAAGCTAACCATTCTCACCAAACTTAATTTATCCCCTAAAGGCTTTTGATATTGAGGATTAAACAAGGTTTCAGGATTGATTCGAATGTAAACTCCTTCGGGAGAATAAAACAAAGTTTGAACCTGGCTTAAAGAGGCTTCTAAAGGGGCCCAGAATGAAGTATAAGAAGACAAATCCTCCTTTTTGTTTCTGAGAAGATTTTGATAGGCAGGAAATGCTTTTTGTTCAAGATCAACGCCACCGGGTAAGCGGATTAATTGAGGAATCAGGACTTGAGAAGTCATGATAATCGCAAGATAAGTTACGCTATCGCTAATGCCTTCCATAGGCGGAAGACGCAACATTTCCATCATAGCTTCTCCAGGTTTTAAAATGGCTTTTAAGCCCTTCCAATCTGACGCTTTATCTTCATCATGTTGAGAAAACCAAGAAACTTTTTGGGTAAGTTGTTTTTCTAAATCATTCGCCTGATTCTCTAATTTAGGTAAGTTGATATTTCTCGCCGTTAACTCAACCGGAGTAAGTTGATAGGCAAGCGAAAGTTGTTCCCGCACCAATTGTTAAATAATTCCCACAAATTAGGATCATCAGCTTCTTTAATTCGGGCTCTTAACCGAACCATATGATTTAACAAGATCGCTTTGGTGGTAAGTTGGTAATTCAACAAGGTTCCGGCTAATTCCGGCGTGACCATGTATTGGTCGGTTACGAAATAGGCAAATGTTCTGAAGTAGGGTTGTAAAGTATTCCAGTACCTACTCTTTTCTCTTTCGCTTAATCCGGAAAAAAATTTCCAGGCATTGTTTTCAAGATTATCTAAGGTTTCGATGAAGATAGGTTTGGCTTCGGTTGGATTTCCAGACTTCCAGAGTGCGAAGGCTTTTTGAAATCGAGTTGCCAATAAGTCTGGGTGATTAGCGGGTAGCCATCCTTTTTGAAGTTGCGCACATTTTTCAAACCATTCAACTGCCGATCTGAATTCTTGTTGATCAATTCCAATTTGACCTTTAGAAAAATAGATTTGAGCCGTAACCGGTAAATTGGTACCTACTTGTTTTAAACATTCATCCAAAAATGATAAGGCTTGTGGAAATTCCTTTTGTTGACGACTTGCTTCTGCCAACCGTATTAATACCCCATCGGGAACCTTCCCAAGATTTGGAGTTGATTTATAAATTTTTAAAGCTTCTTCTAAAATTTGTTTTGCTTTATCGGGGGTGTCTTTGGCAAGATAAACATCAGCTAACCCTGACATATACATCAAGGTTTCAGAATTGGAAGCGCCTAATTTATCTTTCGTTATTCGAACGGCATCTTTAAACAAAGCTTCTGCTTCATTATATCTTCCCATCTGTCGGAGGATATTTCCTTGGATGGATATAGAGTGTGCATATTCCGGATGAAATTCTCCTGAAACAAATCTTAATACATCCGTTGCTCTTCCACTTCTTAACTCAGCATTCGTATATCTTCCCAACAATAAATCCACTTCAGCCATAGTCGATAAGGCGGATGCATATTCAATATTATCTTCTCCCTTATAGGCTTTTAAATAATCTAAACCTTCGAGTAATAATTTTTCAGCAGTATGAACCTTTCCTAAAGTCAACATTAGTTTAGCCTTTGCATTTAAGGTAGTTGCATAGCCGATATTGTTTCTACGCTGATAAATATCTGGCAACTTAGCCTTATGAGGAAGGCGGTTAAATAGTTCTATGGCAAAATCATAATATTCTAACGACTTTTGATACGCTGCTTGTTGGTACAACGCATCTCCCCGCATCCGAATGGCTTCAGCCCAAAAAAGACGATCTGTTTCTTGTAATCTTTCTCCAGTTTGTTGCAATATATCATAAACCGAATCTCCTGAAGTATAAATGTTTTGTTCATACATTAACCTCATCCACCTAAATCTGGCAAAAAATAATTCTGAATTATGGGCAACATTGCTTCTTAACGTAGCAGAAGTTAATGCCTCTTTTAGATATTTACTGGCTTCGGAATATCTGGCAGTGAGTAAATATAACTCAGCCATTTGGTCAGATGCCTGTCCATAATAAGGGCTTTCAACTGCATAATGTTCCTTAAATATACCATAGGCTTTTAGGAGAATCGGTTGTGCTTTTGCATATCTACCTACTTGCATGTTGCCTAGTCCAACCCAAAAAAGTGCTCTAGCATACAGAAGATTTTTTTCTCCCGTGCGGTCAATAATAATTTCTGCAGCTTTATTCAAATGCGTCATTCCATTGCCTGTTCTTCCAATGGTCATTAAAAAAATTCCTTTCTCTAATAACACTTTTGCATACTCTGGATGATTTTCTCCAAATGCGCGACGTGCATCTATGGATATTCTTTCGTAATATTTATCTGCGGATGCGGAATCCCCAGAAGCATAGTATAGATTCAACAAATTACAATACACACGGAAATAATATTCCGCATATTGATTCACAGTATTTTCATATGCGAAGAAGGATTTTTCTGCTAGTTCCAGGGCGGATTTAAATTCTCCTCTGCGTTTATAAATATCAGTAATACATTTTACTATTTCGGGGTATTCGGGTTGTGCTGCAACGGTAATGGTTAATAAATAGGTTAGCTTAACCAAAGCTAGATCAGTTTGATTAGTTTCATTTAACATCAAGGCCTGATGAAATAAACCTTGACGATAACTAGGGTCGTCTAAGCTGGCATATCTCAACAATAAGGGCAAACACTCTTCAAAGACCGGTTGGGCATCTTTATATTTTCCGCGTTTAACCCAAACATCCGCTAACCGAATCTTATTGCGGTAATAATCATCAAGATCCTCTTTGGAATCTTTGGAATATTGATTGAGTGCATCCTGAACCATTTGTTCTGCAGCCACTAGGTTGCCCGTTCGGAGATACACATAATACGCAGTTTCATAGATTTTTGCTTTTTCATACCCAGTAAGGTCTCCTAATGTTTTGAGCAAATCCAGTCCTTGTTTGGCAAGATTTTCTGCATTTACATGTACCTGGCGTCGGCTGTAAAAATCAGCGAACTCCAAACAAAAGGTAGCATACTCTTTTCGTTTGGATAGACCTACAGTATCTAATAATCCTTTTGCTTTTTTAAAGGCAACATCTGCATCGTTGATTCGTGCAATCGCATCTAATCCTTTGGCTTTAATCCACCAGGCATTGGCAGTTTGAGTATCAATTTTTGCTTTTTGATTTTGACGTAGAAGTAAAAATTCATCGGTGAGTTTTAGTACATCTTCACCCTCTTTTTTTTCAAGTGCTTGAAGTGCTTTTTTGAGTAGTTTTTCTTGCGTAGGAAGTTGGCCGAATAGGAAGATTGGAATACTCATAATCCCAATAAAAAAAACAGGTAGCTTGAGACGAATCCGCATGTATCAGTTCTATTCTGCTAATTTAAGAAAAGACGGTGGAGGAATTCCGGTAATTTTGTTCACAAGCTGTTTAACTTGCATTTATGCTCAAAGCAAATCACGTCCATAAATCATATGGAAACCTACAAGTACTTAAGGGCTTAAGTATAGAAATTAAAGCAGGCGAGATTGTAGCCTTAACGGGTTCTTCTGGTGCTGGAAAAAGTACCTTTCTTCAAATCTTAGGCACCTTAGATGAACCTGACCAAGGGGAGGTATATTTTAAGGAAGTAATGATTAGCAAGTTGGGAGAAGCAGGACGCGCTAAATTTAGAAATGAAAATTTAGGGTTTGTTTTTCAATTTCATTATCTCTTGCCTGAATTTACAGCCTTAGAAAATGTTTGTATTCCGGGTTGGATTGGAAACCGATCTTCAAAAGAGGTTAAAGCAAGAGCCTTGGAATTATTAAATTATTTAGGGTTAACCGATCGTATTCATCATATGCCTTCTCAACTTTCGGGGGGAGAACAACAGCGGGTAGCATTTGCACGAGCGCTTATTAATCAACCAGCCCTAATTCTAGCGGATGAACCTACTGGAAATTTAGATTCTGCCAATGCTTTTGCGTTGATGGAATTGGTTAAATCTTTATCACGGGAATTATCCCTAACCTTTTTGATAGCCACACATCAACCTGATTTGGTAACCGCTGCTGATCGTATTTTACACATGCGTGACGGACAATTTGTAACCCCACAGCTTGGATAATCCTACTCGTATCTTACAGCAATGGTGGGGGTATGCTACTTTTAGACCCCCTCAACAGGATATTATTAATTCTATCTTATCAGGTCACGATACCCTTGCTTTGCTCCCTACCGGAGGAGGTAAATCAATTTGTTTTCAAGTCCCAGGAATGTGTTTGGGGGGATGCACATTAGTGATCTCTCCTTTAATCGCTTTGATGAGAGATCAGGTAACTAATTTAATGAGGCGAGGAATTCCAGCTGCCATGATTAGTAGTGTGCAATCCCGACAAGAGCAACAGCAAGTTTTAACCCAAGCCATACGAGGTGAAATTCGGTTTTTATATTGCTCTCCAGAACGGGTTCAACAACTTGAGTTTCTGCAAGCCATTGATAAAATTCCAATTCATTTATTAGCGGTGGATGAAGCCCATTGTGTAAGTCAATGGGGATATGATTTTCGACCTGCTTATTTAAACATTGCCCGATTACGTAGATATCTTCCTTCTATACCCTTAATTGCCCTTACGGCTTCAGCAACTCCTAAAGTTGTGGAGGATTTAATTGTTCATCTTCAACTCAGAAACCCAGGGATATTTCGAAAAAGTTTTAGACGTGAAAATCTACGCTATGCAGTTTTGGAAGAGTCAGACAAGTATGCAAAGGCGATTGAGATAATTCATAAGTTATCGGGTAGTGGAATTATTTATGCCCGCTCCCGAAAAGGAACGGTTGAGTTGGCTCAGTGGCTGAATCGTCAAAGCCTGTCTGCTGCTGCTTATCATGCAGGAATTCCTTCTGAAATCCGTTCTAAGATTCAGCAGGATTGGATTGATAATAAAATTCGAATTATCACTGCCACCAATGCTTTTGGGATGGGGATTGATAAACCAGATGTTCGTTGGGTTTTACATCTTTCTCCACCTCCTGATATGGAAAGTTATTATCAAGAGGCGGGAAGAGCAGGAAGGGATGAAAAAACAGCCTATGGAATTGTGCTTTTACAGCCCGATGAAATATCTCGTCAAGTAAAACTAATTGAAAGCAGAATGCCAGATTGGGACACCTTTGCTAGGGTGTTTTCCCTCACTCTGAACTATTATCAAGTAGAAGCAGAACCTTCAGAAGAATGGCAAGATTGGATACCAGATGCGGTTGCCACCATTTGTGGGGTATCCCTTTCTATTTGGATACGATGTATGCAGATATTAGAAAAAGAAGGATGGATTCAAATGGACTTGCAAGCCGAGGGAGATAGTTGGTTTCAATTCCGTGCAACGCCAGAAGAAGTACGAGAGCAAGTATATCATCACTCTTGTAGTCCTTTGTTTGAGCTGGCATTAAGAGATTTAGGAGGATCAGCTTTTAGAGACCCTGTTAAGTTTAATCCTGGGGAGTGGCAACAAAAACTAAAATTAACTCCCATTCAATTTCATCATCAATTGGAATTTCTAAAACAGGAAGGATGGATTCGCTATCGTCTTCCAAGTCATCCGGGAAAGATTAAATTTTTACGCGGAAATATGTCTCCAGATCCAGTTACTTTTCATTGGAAACAACATCAGCTCCAACAAGGACTTGAGCGGGAAAGATGGCAAGCCATGGCAGATTATTTATCGCAGACTGATAAATGTCGCACCCTCATGATTCAAGAATACTTCGGAGAAAAAAACGCTACTCCCTGTGGAAATTGTGATGTTTGTTCGGGTCGTCACAGAACCCAACCTACTCCTCAAGAAATTGAAAAAGCATTTCAGCTTTTGAATACATTTCTGCATAAACCTACCCCTACAAAGGAGGCTATGGCAAAATTAATTTCTCTTTCTCCCAAACTCCGCAGTCCTATTGTAAGAATCCTTATTGAACAAGGAAGAGTAGTACTTGCCGATGAGATTTTATCCCTTCCCAAAGGATTGAGAAAATAGTATTCCACACGATTGAGGCTTTTTGTCCTGAATGTTTTATATATATTTGGGAAAAATCAAGAATTCTCTCTTATGAAAAACGTTCGTAATTCTTTGTTGGTTACTATACTTTCCGGTATTTATCTATTCCTTCAAATACCTCAAAATCTTTCTGGTCAAGGCTTAGCTGCCGATTATCTAAAAGGAGGTATTGGGGATGGAAATAAGTTATTATCTGCTTATCTAAAACCACTCGGTCATGCCACTGGTGCCGGGTTGAATAATGGATGGTACAATACTGCGGAAACCCATAAAGTGTTAGGCTTTAGTGTTTCTTTAATTATGAACGCTTCATTTGTTCCTTCCGATGATAAATCTTACAATGTTACTACTTTAGGCTTAACCCAATTAAGTCCAGTAAACCCAGGTCAGGTAACTGCTCCCACTTTATTTGGCTCCTCGAATTCGGGTGCAGAAATGGAGATTCGAGTGGATGACCCTGCACTTCCAGGCCCTGATCGTAATTTTCAACTTACTAAGTTTAATGCTCCTAAAGGAACAGGACTAGGATTCATGCCTACTCCTACGCTGCAAGGTGCAATAGGCTTACCCAAAGGCACCGAACTTATGTTTCGGTTTTTGCCTAAATTAAATAGTAACAAACCAGACTTAACTATCGGATTATGGGGAGTTGGGGTTAAACATGATATCAAACAATGGATACCTATCGTGAGTAAATTACCAGTTGACCTTGCATTTATGGCTGCGTTTACACGCCTAACCACTACTACTTCTTTAGATCTACAACCCGATGCTAATTCTGTAGGAACCTTGCCAGGGGGATATAATAATCAAGAAATGGAATTTGATGTGAAAGCATTGACTACAAATCTTGTTTTCTCTAAAAAGATATTATTCTTTACTCCCCATGTAAGTGTTGGTTATAATTTCTCTAAGGCTACTTTTAAATTAAATGGAGATTATCCGATTCCTACGGGTGTTGTTGCCAGTGGAGCGGATACCGGAAAGAAGATTTATACTAATTTCGCGAATCCGATCAGCACGGAAATGAATAACATCAATGACTTCAGAGTGAATGTAGGTTTTAGATTGAAGTTCTTAGTATTGGGTTGCTTCTTCGCAGATTATACCTTGGCGAAATATTCAACGTTGACCGCTGGATTAGGGATTTCTTTTAGATAATCCTGCAGTAAATCTTTAACGAAATCGTCCTCTTTATTGAGGCTTACGGTGCTATCGTTATTTCGTTGCTACTTTGAGTATTACTTACGTTACCCTTTCGATCTTTAAGGTAAACTTCTAGTTTTACTTTTTCAGAAGTAGAGGATTGTGTTAGCCCTAAAGCTTTTATCTCAATCTTTATATTTCCTTCAATAGGATAACTACCTCCGTCTGCAGCCAATTGAGGAATTCTATAGGCAGTAACACTTCCAGTTCGAGTATCTTTCACAAATAAATTCTCAACTCCTTGTTGATTCTGTCCTAAATCTCCATCTCCATCCCGATACGTTACAACTAAACTTACAGACTGAGTATATGCTACCACAGACCCAGGAGATGCCTGAACCCCTGTAATTACTGGCTTTGTATCTTTGGTCCAATCCTCCAACGTTTCTTCTTTCTTACACCCAGCAAATCCTAAGCATAAGAGAAAACTTCCGATTAAAACTTTACTGTACCACAAAGGACGCATAGCTTTTAAAATATAATAGTGCATCTGAAGCTGGAAAAATTGTAGGACTACTATGAAGTCCGTCATTTGCCTGAAACCTCAGATAAACCTGGGTTCCTGATGGCCATAAAGAACTTTGAACCACCAATTGCCAAAGCTGAAAACTCCCAATTTGAACAAAGGTTGCCGGAATTACTGTAGCTTGAGAAAAGTCATCCCGATCCGTAGAAAAGGAAATGCTACATTGGGTTAATTGGGATATAGGAGTATTATCATCCTCCACTAAATATAAAATGGTAAAACTTAAGGATTCAGGAACTATAAATGGATTATAACTAAGGTTATTTAAACGAATACTATCCAATCGTAATTGATTATCATTTCTGATCGCAAAATATTGAGAGATGGTTGGTTTTAAATCTGGGAAAGATCCGGGTTGGTTGTCGGCATCTTTAGCCCCTTGTTCAATCCAAGTTCTAACCTGTGTTAACTCTGCATCACTCAACTTAGGGGAATACAAGGGCATTCTTCCTAAAACGGTATTGTCGGTTATTAATCTTTCATACAACCAACTTTTGGCTACATCTCCAGGAATAACCCGATAGGTAAAGGCAGAATCCTCAGAGTTTTTAATCACATTATTATACACCAAAGAATAATAAGTGGATTGCACCGTGCGGAAGTCAGGTTCGAATGACCCATCATGGCAACCGGGGTTCGCACATTTTACTGAAAATATGTTTTTATGTAAGCCTACAATACTATTGGGATTGGGGATAGAATCGGGTGGGGTATTGCCCCCTCCAGTAGCAGTGCTTCCTTTAAAGGGAGTAGGGGGAACAGAAGCTTCAGGTTTACATCCATAAAGTACGCTTAACAACACAAAGCAAACAAGCCAAAAATATCTTTTCATATCCTTAGTTAAAGGCTGCGGTTAAAGGGCTTCCAGGTAATAAGCCAGAAGGAATGGCAGAATCAAACCCTAATAACCATGCGATGGTGGGAACAATGTCTATGCTTTCGCCCATGTTCGTTGAGATCAATTGATTTTGTTTTACAACACTGCTGGGGCCGGCAATTAAACAAAAGATTTCACGGGAGGAAGCATCCCCTGTATGGTCAAATGCTCTTCTGCCATAAGAATCAATTAAGGTATTGGGGTCATAATTTCTGCCATGTTCGGGAGCAACAATTAATACCGTATCATTCGCCATACCTGGGGTGGCTTGTATCTTGTCCCATAAGTGCCGAACTGCATAATCTGATTTCCGAATATTATCACAATATTCCGTGAAATTAGAATGGCACACATCTACCCCTTGTAAGTTGACCACCAATAATTCAGGTTTAAATTCGGTGATTACTTCTTCCGCAAAAGCGATATTATATAGATCTCCATTCATCACCCCAGGCCCTGTTTGAAGGGGGTCATTGAATTGACCACTGAAGGCTTTGGTATATAAAGAATTAATAAATAGTTTTAATCGGGTCTCATCTGAAGCCGTATTCAACCTTGCACTATCTGGAGTTAAGGTTTTAAATTGTTGATCTAAAAAATCACGTAAGGCTGCGGCTTTTGCTAATTGAGGATCTGTGAAATTCTTGGTATTGCCGATTACAGAATACGCATCTGCATTCACCAGACTATTAGCAGCAATCATATTCGCCCCAAATCCAATACCATATCCAGGATAATTGCTATAATTTAAAGAAGGGTAGGGACCTAAACCATTGGAAACCCACCAAGCATTTAAAGCAGAGGTTGCTGGATTATTATGCTTACGATACAACTCAAACACGGTGGGCTTTTCAGGTCTTTCTCTTAAGTTTAAATCTACTTGCGTGTATTGCCCAGTAATCGCTGTGGTATGTCCATTGAAATGCCCAGTTGGACCTTGTGCATATCGAAACTCTTTAAATACTGTCCCAAAGGTTTGCAAGGATTGGGCTGCTGCCGCTGGCAGTGCAGTCATTCCTCCTAAAATATCCGGTGAGATTCCTCCTGCTCCAGTGATTAAATTCGGAAGTAGATTGCCATCGTTCATATGAACAGTTTCGATATTACGCACCCCTCCGGCAAACATACAAAACACAACATGCCCAACTCTGCGATTTCCGGTAGCCGCAAACAAACTACCAGAAGGAAGTATATAAGGTGCAGCTGCAATACCTGCTACTGTTGCTCCTGCCGTCCGAATAAATTGTCTTCTTTTCATAACTTAATAATGACGGTACTCTGCACTGGTTAAAACTGCATAATACAATATATCCGGATGTAATGACGTGTCTTGTTGAATTTGTTGCACCCAATACATTCTTTCATAATCATTGGGCTTGCGAACTAGGAAACGTTGGTACATGGCATCTACAAATTGTGTAGGATTGGCGCGCATCTCCGGGGTAGTAGGGATATCGGCATCCTGGCGATTTAACAAATTGCGAATGATTAAGTCTTCAATAATCCTATCATCTCCAAAGGCTTCATAAGCAGTAACCATGCGGGTTAACTCAGGTTGGGGTATGGATTGCCCCATCAAGTCTGCATACAATATGGATACGTATTCAAGGGTAGATTTTTGATTGGGCTTAATGACGGAGGATCCAGTTACTGCCGCATCGGGTACTTCATAATAATAAGTGGTTTCTTTTTTCTTACAAGCAGAAACCAACATCCCTAGTATAATAACAAGCGTTATTATAACTATGTTTAGTTTATGGATATACATATTCATCTGAAGATAATAAATCACGTTGAAGTGCACGGTAATCTTGATCTTGTTGAAGTTTTACCGATAAGGAGCTCAACTCAGCAGTAGTAGGCTCCCGAAATAAATAACGCTTAAATGCATCTCGTACTTGTCCTTCGGCATAAGGAAGAGAACTGAAAAATATGGATAAATAATCAGCTTTGGAATTTCCACCCGTTAAAAACAATACACCACTTCCCCCATCTACCATTGTTATTGCACTGGATAATTCTGATTCGGTTGGATATCGAAATAAGAAATTTTGAAAACTAGAGATCACAAAGTTGGCAGTACCCATATTGATTTGATCGTAAAAATAGTTACGGATACATCGCATATGCATTTGCTGACGGGTAAGCTTGCCTGCTTGTAAGTCAGGAATTACACTGTCGAGTTGATATAAATACACCAGCTCTTTGCGAATAAAATCAATCTGAAACGAATCTTGAATTAGGGGTAATTGACTTTCATACAGGTTGATTTGAGAACGAATATCTGCTGTGTCTAAATTTTGAAGATAATCTACTCTAGCTTGATCATAGGCTCTCAAGGGATATTCCGGACGATTTAATAAATCATTCAGCAGAGTAGTAATTTGAGGGCGACTAAGTGTACTGAGAATACCCAAAGCACTTGCAGATTCGGTAGGGGTTGGTTTTCTCCCTAACAAACTAATGTAAACACGGGTAATATAATTTTCTTTATTGATAGGAGCACCAGTTCCATCCACAGGGGAGGTATTTCCCTTTACGCCTACCAATTCTTTTTCTGGCTTGCAAGAAGATAGGAAAAGGCAAAATACTATTGCTAATAAACAACCTCCTAAATTCAGAAAAGAAAAACGAAATAAATCTCTTACGTTCATAACTTGTTGTTCAAAGTTAATTATTAATTCCTTGAATTTCAATAGCTCTAAATACCTATAGAGAAATTATGATGGGTGATAATTATAATCTAAAACAATTAGAAAAACGAGGAGTCAAAATAGAAGGAGGATTTGTGTATTGGTTAGATTAGAGAAATAAAAATAAAAATTCTGTTTTAACTTATCCTATGTAGGAACATTTACATCAGAATTTGAACTTTAAGGCTTAACATTCGTAAATAATTCTTCATACTTATTTTCAATGTTTTTGTGGAAACTCTCCGGAAGCCTAGCCCAATCCAATAATTCCACGACAATTGGAATATTACTTTCTCTTATGGTTTCTTTTAAACTTATAAAAATATCCGAAGGGATTTTTTGTAAATCAGGAGTTCGAATAACTAAATCAAGGTCACTACCTTCATGTGCGTCTCCATTCACGCGACTTCCATAAGCCCAAACGGTTATGGGTATTTCAACGGTCTCAAATATATTAATTAATCTTTCTTTGTCTTTAGCTCTCAGTATCATTTTGAAGGGATTTTAAAGTTTCTAACAACTCACTTACATCACAAATAAACTGAGGCAGTAGCACTAAGGTTTCCTGAGCGAAGTTAACTCCATAGTCGTGTGCGGTATTATTTCGATTATCACGATATTCTAAAAACCGTTCACCTAGTTCAGGTGTAATTATACCTCGTAATACAGATTGTTTAAATACCTCTTTAAAGTACAATTGATCTACTGCTTTTGAAGAATGTAAATAAGGCTTTAAGAATTTACGAAGCATTTTGCCACATTGCTCAATAATTATTTCAAATTCTTTAACACAGGCTGAACGATAGATATCATAATCAATTTCTTCAGGCTTCGATTTTTGTAATAACTGAAATGCTTTGGATAAGGCATTAACACACCTTTCTAAATATGAGAAATCGTATTTTAGCATTCGATAAGTAGATTTTTTAATTTAAATATCTTAACCTATTAAGGGTTCATAGATATGTTAAAATTACAGGATTTACCTGTTATTTACACTACCTTTATAAAGTTTTTTGAGTGAAATTTATTTCAAAACTAAGTAAACACATCAGGAAGAATGAGGGAATGATAAATTTATTCTATTTAAAAAATAAAAAAAATCATTTTTATGGACAAGATTTAGGTTTAAATTAGCAAAATATTATAGTCAAGTAAAAGAAATTAATTCTCAATAATTGGAATGGCAATGCCCCTTTTTCATTGAACAGCATATCTTAAGATATCCATTCAAAAATGAAATTAAACAACATGAAAATAAATAAAGAATGGCATCTAAATCACAAAATGCCTAAAAATGCAAATAGGGAAGAAAGAGTGAAATGGCATATTGAACATCATAAAAATTGTAGTTGCAGACCTATTCCTGAAAAAATATTAGAACTAATTACGCAATTAAATGGAAAATGAATCAAATTTATTAATTTTAAATGATTTAAAAATTACTGAATATTAAAGATATTCAATCTTATTTTAACTATATTCTTACCCTTATGTTTACGAAATCTAATAATAATCTATCCAAACTATTTTCACTCTTGTTTTTCACCACTGGATTATTTGCCTTCGTGGGATCTTTATTTTGCTGGGGTGAAGGATGGTTGTTTGAACAAACAAATCTACTAAACATAATTCTTCCACTTGCTGATTTAATCCTCACCGCTCCACTATCGATTCTGACTGCCTATGGAATCGCTTCCCAAAAATATTGGGATCTTTATTTTGCTGGGGTGAAGGATGGTTGTTTGAACAAACAAATCTATTAAACATAATCCTTCCACTGGCTGATTTAATCCTCACTGCTCCACTATCGATTCTGACTGCCTATGGCATCGCTTCCAAAAAATATTGGGGAATTTATGTTGGAATATTTACCGCTGGAATTTATAGTTTGGGTTCGATTTTAGTATTTATCATGGTAATAGGGAATGGAATTCCATATCCCTTGCAACTCATAATTCCACCAATATTCGGATTATCTATTTCTATTTTATATTTGATCTGGGTATTGAAAAATTTTAAAGTATTAATTATTGATAATAATTCGAAAGATATTTATCAGGCTTAAACCATCAGTTGGCCTCATACTTATTTAGCGTTAAAATGAACAATATACCAAGTCATATTTTCGATCATACAATTATTATTAATGATATTTATTATCAAAAATATGCCTTAAACAGCGTTTATTGTTGTTATGTGGATATGATTTTTTTAGCAATATAAATCTTTGATTTAATAATGCAAAAAGGCATGAACGATTTCTTCTTTGGTAACTTTCGTAAACCTAAAATATGTAAATACGATTTTTGCATAAATTTTTGTAGTACTTACTCCCTAAATAACTTAAGGTAATCCAGTATTCAGGTTCAATTGGGTTTCAGTTTTTACTTTATCGCCCATGGATATTTAGTAATGTTCTTATTCAGTGTTTTTTCTTTAATAATATTAAGGATAATATTAGATTTCAAACAAGAATCATTCTTGGATTTGGTTGTTGGATATGCGAATTATTTTTTCAATTCAGATTGATAACAACATAAACCCAAAATGATGGTTTGGTTTAATCAGCAATTTCATTGAAAAATTTGATCCGTTTTTAATTGCTTACTATTTCCTATTTACCAACCTCACAAGGTGTCCTTCAGGCTTGCCCAATTGCCCTTTCAATTTTCCTCTGTTTAAATTAGTAACTTTGAACCCGGTTTAAAACAGATATAAATCCTGGAAAAGTAAGTGTATGTCAACAGAAAATAATTTTAATGGTAAAGTTGGAACGGTAGTTCACAAAGATTGGAAGGACAAAAAAGTGGTGGATACCTGGCAAATATTTAAAATCATTGCCGAGTTTGTGGAAGGTTTTGAGAAGATGTCAAAAATCGGACCTTGTGTCTCTATTTTCGGTTCTGCGCGTACGCCCAAAGAACATCCTTACTATGCTTTAAGTCAGGAGATTGCAGAGAAGCTTGCCAGTCGTGGGTTTGGCGTAATTACCGGCGGTGGACCCGGTATCATGGAGGCCGGAAATAAAGGGGCATTTGAATCCGGCGGTGTTTCGGTTGGACTCAACATCGAACTTCCCTTCGAACAAAGTGCGAATCCATTTATTGATCGGGATAAGAATATAGATTTTGATTATTTCTTCGTTCGTAAGGTAATGTTCATCAAGTATTCTCAAGGTTTTGTGGTATTACCTGGTGGATTTGGAACGCTGGATGAATTGTTCGAAGCCTTAACCTTGATTCAAACGCTGAAGATTGGCAAATTTCCGATAGTTTTGGTAGGACGTAGTTTCTGGCAAGGTCTTGTTACTTGGATGGAACAAGTAGTATTACTCCAGGAAAAGAACATATCTCCAGACGACTTACACTTGTTTACACTTGTAGATACAGCAGATGAGGCTGTGGAATATATTGATGCGTTTTACAAAAAGTATCTCTTAAAACCCAATTTCTAATGTTCAACGCACGCATTGTTTGGGGAATAGGAATCCTCGGATGTATAGGAATCGGAATGTTATTTTTTGCTTCCCGTCAACCCGAAACGGTTGAGAAACATCAAGAGAAAGACCCTCGCCCTCTTACTTTAGCCGCTGATGTTCCTCAAGTGCTCGCTTTTGCAGGCGAAAAAATACCGCTCGAAGATCCAGATGTAAAAGAACGGCTCGACCGGGAATTACAAGTCAACTCGCATTGGCATTCGAATACCATCCTCATGATTAAACGCTCCTACCGATGGAAAGAGCAAATCACCCAATGGTTAATACAAGAAGGATTACCACCAGATTTATACTACGTTGCGCTTGCTGAGAGTGCTTTGCTTCAAGCTAATTCCCCAGCAGGAGCGAAGGGATTCTGGCAAATGATGCCCGAAACGGCTAAAAAACTGGGTCTTAAAATTAATGATCAAGTAGATGAACGATTAAACATCAAAAAATCTACGTTTGCTGCTTGCAAATACTTAAAAGAGGCCAATCAAAAATTAGGATCTTGGTCACTTGCTGCGGCTGCCTACAATATGGGCGTTGCTGGGGTACAAAATGCATTGCGACAACAACGGGTGAATTCCTATTTCGACTTATATCTCAATACCGAAACGTCCCGATATTTCTTTAGAGTGATAGCATTAAAACTTATCCTTGAAGACCCGGAAAAATATGGGTTTCGCATTTATCACCACGATTTATATTCCCCCTGGAAAACTAAAACTTTTAAGATTGATACCTCTATATCTTCTTTGGCAACCTGGGCTTTGTCAAATGGCAGCAATTATAAATATCTTAAAATCCTAAATCCTTGGTTGCTGAATTCCAGTCTCACCCTTGCTCCAAACGAATCGTATGAACTATTACTACCAGAATTCAGTAGTACTCCCGATACGGTTTTGAAAGAAGTCCTGATTCCTTTTCCAGACAAAGGTCTTTATCAAGAACCCAAAACTACTGAACCCGGTGAACCCCAACCCGAATAGGAATGAACCATACCTTTTCCCAGGAAGATTTTATTGAAATATACGGAGCGAGAGTACATAATCTCAAAAACATTGACCTGAAAATCCCACGTGAAAAATTAGTGGTATTAACAGGTTTAAGTGGATCAGGAAAAAGTTCATTGGCCTTTGATACCCTCTATGCCGAAGGACAAAGACGTTATCTCGAAAGTTTCTCTGCTTATGCTCGTCAGTTTATTGGGGGATTAGAACGACCCGATGTAGATAAGATTACTGGTCTAAGTCCGGTTATTGCTATTGAGCAAAAAACCACTTCCCGAAATCCTCGATCTACAGTAGGCACAGTAACTGAGATTTATGATTTTTTACGATTGTTATACGCCAGAGCAGGAGAAGCCTATTCTTATGCGAGTGGCAAAAAAATGGAAAAACTTTCGGATGATGAAATCGTAAAAAACATCCGGAATAAATTTGGCACCGCTAAAATCCAACTGCTCGCTCCCTTAGTCAGAGGACGTAAAGGTCACTATCGGGAATTGTTCGAGCAAATTCGTAAACAAGGGTACGGAAAAGTAAGAGTGGATGGGCAACTTTATGAGGTTACGCCCAATATGATGTTGGATAGATATAAAGTTCACAACATCGAAGTGGTGATTGACCGTATCCCCGCCCAACAAACAGGAAGTAGATTGAGCGATTCAGTGAAAACTGCTTTAGGTGTGGGTAAGGGATTAATCCTGGTGATGGAAACAGACGGGGAAGAAGAAACTTGGTATTCCAGAAGTTTGATGGATCCAGAAAGTGGAATATCCTATGAAGAGCCTGCGCCCAATACTTTTTCTTTTAACTCACCTTATGGCGCTTGCCCGGAATGTAAAGGTCTGGGCTATGTTCCTGAAGTAGATGAAAATGCTTTGGTGTCTGACCCAAGTCTTTCAATATTAAGGGGGGCTTTGGCTCCTATTGGGGAATATAGAGAAATCTGGATTTTTAACGAGTTAAAAAAAATAGCCAAAAAATTAAATATTAAACTCACCACTCCCTATTCAGAAATTCCTATTGAAGCGCAACGATATATTCTGGAAGGTCCAGCCGATTATACCCTGCCAACTCCCGGAACCACGCAGTTTTATGGTGGTGGTTTTCCAGGGATTAAGAATTATGTAAAACATCAATTTGATCAATCAGAATCTGAAAATATTCGGGCTTGGGCAGAAGAGTTTATGAAACTGGAGGTTTGTCCAGTTTGTCAGGGGAGTCGTTTGAAAAAAGAAAGTGTTTGGTTCAAAATAGGAGGGAAGAACATTTACGAATTGGCTTGTATGGATCTTGTGTCCTTGCAGGAATGGTTTGAATCCTTAGAACCTCGATTGAAAAAAAGGCAAGTGCAAATTGCCGGAGAATTAATTCGGGAGATTAACAAACGTATCGGATTTCTTACCGAAGTGGGATTGGGCTACCTCAACTTAAATCGTCCTGCCAAATCCTTGTCTGGCGGAGAGGCGCAACGTATCCGATTAGCTACCCAGATTGGAAGCAGTCTGACAGGTGTCCTGTATATTCTGGATGAGCCGAGTATTGGTTTGCATCAAAGAGATAATCAAAAACTGATTAAAGCGTTGACGCGCCTGAGAGATTTGGGCAATTCAGTTTTGGTTGTGGAGCATGACAAAGATATGATGATGGCTGCTGACCATATTGTAGATATTGGTCCAGGAGCTGGAATTCATGGGGGAAGAATCATCGCAGAAGGGCCTCCGGCTTTGTTTATGCTGGAAGGTTCTCCTACCGCCGACTTCTTATCCGGAAAACGAAAAATACCCGTCCCGGAATCTCGTAGATCGTTATCCGACAAACACCTTACCATTACTGGGGCTACAGGCAATAACTTGAAATCTGTGCAAGTAGATATTCCCCTAGGATTATTTGTTTGTATTACTGGGGTGAGTGGATCCGGAAAAAGTACTTTGGTGAATGAAACCTTATTTCCCATTTTAAGTCAGAATTTCTACGATGCACGTAAAAAGCCCTTAGCTTATAAAAAGGTAAAAGGCCTAGAGCATTTAGATAAAGTTATTGAAATTGATCAGTCTCCCATTGGTCGAACACCTAGAAGTAACCCTGCAACTTATACAGGATTATTTACCCATATCCGAGACTTTTATGCTGAATTAACTGAAGCAAAAATTAGAGGGTATAAATCCGGAAGATTCTCTTTTAATGTCAAAGGAGGTAGATGTGAAGATTGTCAAGGTGCAGGAGTGAAAACGATTGAAATGAATTTCCTTCCAGATGTATATGTGGAATGTGAAACCTGCAGAGGAAAACGATATAATAGAGAAACCCTGGAGGTGCGCTATAAAGGCAAGTCTATTAATGATGTGTTAAATATGACGGTGTCTGAAGCCTTACCTTTTTTTGAGGCATTGCCCAGAATTGCGAACAAAATCAGGACTTTGGAAGATGTTGGACTGGGATACATAACCCTCGGTCAACAAGCTACCACTTTGTCGGGAGGGGAAGCACAACGGGTGAAAATTGCTACTGAATTATGTAAAAAAGATACGGGTAAAACCATGTATATTTTAGATGAACCTACCACAGGATTGCATTTTCAGGACATCGAGAAATTATTGGAAGTACTTCAAAAACTCGTGGGAAAAGGAAATACTATTTTAGTAGTGGAACATAATTTAGATGTGATTAAAGTAGCCGATTGGATAATTGATATGGGTCCAGATGGGGGACAAGCAGGAGGTAAAATAATTGCAACAGGCACACCCGAAGAAGTTGCCCATAATCCCGATTCTATAACAGGTTATTATTTAAAAGCCGAGTTAGCAGAAGCGTTGGTGTGATGGGTTGGAGGGGGTAAAGGGGATTAATTTATTGTCCTTGATCTTAATTTTGGGAGGCACTGGATCAGCTAATGAAGATTAAATTTTTCATATTGTAGAACAAAGCTAATTTTTAAAAAAAATTATTTATAAACAGAAAGAAGTGCTAAAAGTTTATATCTCAACTCTAAATATGCAAAACACCAGCTGTAATGCGCATAACTCATATCTCTTATTATAAAACTCACACCTTAATGTGTAAAACCTATGCCTTGATTTATGATACTAACACCTAAATGTGTACACCACTTAACTGAATGTGTACAACTCTTAATTGAAAGTGCATAACTCGAAACTACTCTCATGATTTTCGGATCTATGTAATTCGTAAATAATTTTCATAACACGTTCTAAACCCCATAGGGGTGACCTTATGATAGAAAACGATTATATCCTGAAAAATCAAAGCGACGCCTAGGGTGTCGCGACTTGCCTTAGGGGTTTGAGCGCATTTGCTACCTTATAAAATCTGAGTTGGGCTAAGATTGGATCCGTCCAAAGAAAAAATTCTTATACTCGTCCTCACTCCCAAATTGCTTTTAATACCCATGTGGGTGACCATTGACTATTTAGATTATCTAATTACTTATCCCTCTCTCTGAATTGAAATTATATACCAGATTAGGTGTTAATTTTGTACCATGTATTCCGAAAAACCCTTAGCATCCTCCGCAAAACTGGTGAACGATAAAGCGTTTCTCTCCCATTGCACTGAAGTAATGGGAAATAAATGGAGACCCGAAATCCTTTGGCTATTGTTGGAACATGAAATTCGGTTTAATGAACTTAAAAGAACCTTGTATCCCATCACCCAAAGGGCTTTAAGCTTACAATTAAAAGACCTTGAAAAATTAGGACTAATCACCCGAACCGTAGATGAAAAATCTGCCCAAAAAGTACGCTATCAAATCACCCAAGTAGGGAGAAGCCTTCAACCTGTCCTAAAAGCAATGGTTACCTGGGGAAAAGGAAGTACACTAGAAATTCCTTCCGTAGAAAAAGTAAAAGTCCCCAGAAAACCTAAAGCAACAACCTCAACAATTTCCACCCAAGGAGCACCCAAAATAAATGCCGCTGAAGTTCCTAATGCAGAACCTTTTCAAGACCCTTTATCTTCAACAATTAATGCAGACAATACCGCTAATCCTTTTGCTGAATTCCTAGAAAGGCCTTTACCTATTGCGACTGAAACTGAAAATATCCTTACCCCATTATCTGAATCTTCTGATAACCATCCTTTAACCGAAGCACCTATTGCTACTTCAGAAGAAAATGTTATCCCTCAACAACTCGTAATTCCCAAAAAGGAAATTAAAAAAACACCCCCTTCAACACCTCCGCCTCCAGACAATATTCTAACCTTATTTTGATGAAAAACATATACTTAATCCTCGGTCTATTTTTGCTATACGGCTGCCCTATGGTCGCTTCCTGGAAATCAGGAGTTCCTATCGGAATTGATGCAGGCTGGGATGGACTCTGGGTACCTGACACCTTAAGTCTATCCAATGCAGAAAGACCCTATTGGGCAAATTTTAGAATCAAAAAACTGAACGCCCAAACCCTAAGAATAGTCTCAGCCCAACCGGATTCTATCCATATTTTGGTTTCAAGACCCTATCATGCTACTCCTGTTTTATTAAATAAGGATACCTTGTTATGCGTTCAACCCCTGAATAATAATCCCTCAAAGTTGTATTTATATTACAAGATAAAACGCCATCCCGGAGGAAGCCTAAGCATTTGGGAATTAGAATCTACCTTAGTTCCGGATAGTATTCAAGAAGAAGATCAATTTGTGCGTTGGTATGCGCAGGTAAATAGTCAATCCAAAATATGGGGACCAGAACTTAAATACCATAACAAAGAAAGTTCGGATAATCTTCCTATCCAGGGTAAGTAATATACGAGTGGAAGAACAAGATTTTATCTTCTTACAAAGATGTATTCAGCTTGCCGAATTAGGTACCGGATATGTAAATCCAAATCCTAAGGTAGGGGCGGTAATTGTAAAAAACGGAATTATTATCGGTGAAGGATATCATACCGCCTGGGGAAAACCGCATGCTGAAGTGGAAGCTGTTAAAACCGTAGCCAATCCCGAAGACCTTAAAAGTGCGACCTTATACGTGAGCCTTGAACCCTGCAACCATTATGGTAAAACCCCTCCTTGCACGGAATTAATTATTAACTCTGGAATTCCAAGAGTAGTGATGGGCTGCACAGATCCCAATCCTGAAGTCTCGGGTGCGGGTATACAAAAGTTACGCTTAGCCGGAATTG